>ONVN01000353.1 GCA_900321295.1 uncultured Eubacteriales bacterium | reverse complement strand
CTTCCCGCCTGTGCGCTTCTGTTTGTCTCGGTCATTGCCGTCTCCGTGTACAGGACCATGGACAAGGTCATGGTCGGCGCACTGGCCGGTATGGCCCAGAACGGGCTGTATGAAAACGCAGAAAAAATCATCTACTGTCTTTCCGGTTTTATCTCCGCATTCGGAAGTGTCATGATGCCGCGTGCGGCCCACCTGCTGTCTCTGAAACAGGAAGAGAAAGTCCGTGAGGGCATGGACCTGTCCATGCATCTGGTTCTCTGCATGGTGACTGCCATGGCCTTCGGTATCCTGGCAGTCGGGGAACGCTTTGCTCCGCTTTTTTACGGAGAGGATTTCACCTATTCCGGCACCCTGATGATGCCGCTGGGCTTCTCCCTGATGATGATCGGCTTCGCCAATGTCATCCGTATGCAGTGGATCCTTCCGCATGGTATGGACTATGTCGTGCTGCGTTCGGTGCTTTCCGGTGCTGCCGTCAACCTGGCCGCCAATTTCCTTCTGATCCCGAGACTCGGCGCGATGGGTGCGGTCATCGGGACCCTGATGGCTGAGTGCACGGTCCCCCTGGTCCAGTATCTCCATCTCCGGACGGCACTCCCCTATGGACGTTATCTCCTCACCTGCCTTGTCTACAGCGTTTTCGGCCTGCTGATGGCCGCTGCGATCATGCTGGTCTCCCCGCTGCTGCCCCAGGCCTCCTGGGGGGCCCTGGCACTCCTCGTCTTTCTCGGAGCAGCAGTTTATGGTATACTGTGCCTTGTTTACTGGAAAATCAGCGGTGTCCGCCTGTTGTCCCGCCTGCTCCCTGCAGGCCTGAAGAAGCATTTCAAGTTCCTGAAAGGATGAATCCCATGCGTCGTTTTATCGCTTTCCTGCTGTTCTCCCTGTTTCTGGTTTCCACGGCACTGTCGGAAGAAAGCTCCTTTTCCGATTTTGAGCCGCTGGACCTTCCCGCGGTCTCCGATTCGGATCCCGGTGCCGCTGTTGTTCCCGATACCGGCAATACAACCATCACGATCACCTTTACAGGCGATATCACGCTGGGCAGTGAGGAAGCCTACAGGAACCGTTCCACTTCCTTTGAGTCCTATGTCAAAAAGCATGGCGATGCCTATTTTCTCAAAAACTATTTGGATCTCTTTGAGAACGACGACCTGACGGTCATTAATCTGGAAGGTGTCATCTCCGACTCCGCCGAAGGGGAAAATAAAAAGAAGGAGTTCCGCTTCCGCGGCGCTCCCGAGCTTCTGAATATTCTGAAGATTTCTTCTGTTGAAGCCTGCAATCTTTCCAACAATCACATGCAGGACTACGGTGACCGGGGATACAAATCTACCCAGCAGGAGCTGAAGGCAGCGGACATCGCCTATTTTGGATACCGTACCCATTACATTTTTGAAAAAGACGGCATCCGTATTGCCTTTTACGGCCTTGTTTCTCCCAAGTTCAATTCCCTTTTCCCGGATTGCAAAAAGGAAATCGCCCAACTGAAGGCAGACGGGGTCAATGCCGTGGTCTTTGTGTTCCATGCCGGTACCGAATACGGAAAGAAACGCAATTACCTTCAGGAACGTTTTGCAAAAGCAGCCATCGATGCCGGAGCGGACCTGGTCATCATGCATCATCCGCATGTTCTCCAGGGGATGGAAATCTACAAAAACCGCACCGTCTGCTATTCCCTCGGCAATTTCTGTTTTGGCGGCAACTGCAATGTCAAGAAGCCGGATTCCCTCCTGACCGCTGTTGTTCAGGCTGATCTGACCTTCTCAAAGCTGGGTGAATACCTCGGACAGCAGCTCCGGATTTACCCAGGTCATATCTCCGGTACGTATCCCCAGAGCAATTTTCAGCCTGTTCGTGTTACCGGTGAAGAGGCCGACGAAGTCATCGCACGGATCCAGTTGGATTCCAACTTTACCCTCAACCCCTATTCCGAAGCCGATGGCTGCGCCGTCCAGGATTACGTTTCCGCCGAATAATTTCAGTCTTCCGGAAGCATCAGTCCGCTCTTCAGCCGACTGCCCAGCTGTGTCTCAATATATCTGCGCATCATGCCGAACGGTGCGTACCGCTCAGGAGAGTTGACCCAGGATGCACTTCCTTCCTGCAGTGCCTGCTCAAGGAAGAGACGCTGGGCTGCAGAAACAGGCACGTCCTCCTGCATGCGGCAGTTCCTGCACACAACTCCTCCATTTCGGAGATCAAAGAAACAGTTTTCACCGTCTGGTATGCGCTTTCCGCACCGGATACAGTGATGGAGTCTGGGCTGCACCCCCTGGTCCTGTGCAAAATGGATCAGAAATCCGCAGAGCAGCGGACGCCATTCCTGATCTGTAAAAGTGAGGCGGGAAAGTGTATGAAGAAGGAGCATAAACAGGTTCTGCTCATTCTCCCCTGGCTGAATCACCGCATTGCAGAGTCCCAGCAAGTAGGTGCCGCAAGTCAGCCGTTCATAGTCCATGCGAAGCGGATAGAAAGTTTCAATCAACGATGCCGATACCACTGTGTATCGGCCGTTTTTTTCAAACAGTTCATAATCTCCCAGCGCAAAAATCTCGGCAGCATTCAGCAG
>ONVN01000436.1 GCA_900321295.1 uncultured Eubacteriales bacterium | reverse complement strand
GACAAGACCATCAAGGGTCTTATGGCGGAAGTCAGCAAAGCCGCTGGCGCACCCGTTGACGTTGTGCGTTTTGCCCGCTTTGAAAGAGGCGAAGGCATCGAGAAGCGCAAGGACGATCTCGCTGCTGAAATCGCTGCTATGCAGAAGGCGTAATCCAGTATGCTTCGGGGACTGTATGTATGTGCAGTCCCCGTTTTTTTAAGAAAACAGGCGGAGGGATAGTATGTCAGTTTACAAACGCGTTATGCTCAAACTGTCCGGTGAAGCACTCAAGTCCGGAAACGACCTTTTCGACTTTGCAAAGATCCAGCAGATGGCCGGGATTATCCGGGATATGCATGAAGTGACGCCTGAAATCGGCATTGTCATCGGTGCCGGCAACATCTGGCGCGGCCGCCAGGGTCCCAGTGCCAACATGGACGCAGTCACCGCTGACCAGATGGGTATGCTGGGCACTGTCATCAACTGTCTGTGCGTTGCGGATGCGCTCCGTCAGGTCGGCCTGGACGCTGTCGTCATGAGCGCTGTGGATATGGACCGCTTCTGCGAGCCGTTCAATGCCATGACCGCCCGGAAATATCTGAAAGAAGGCCGCGTGGTTCTCTTTGCCGCCGGCTCCGGCAATCCCTTCTTCTCCACCGATACCGCCGTGGCCCTGCGCGCCATCGAGATGCAGGTGGATGCCATCCTCATGGCCAAGAACATTGACGGTGTTTATACCGCCGACCCCATGCGTGACCCGACTGCCACGCTGATCCGCGACATCACCTACCGCGAAGCCCTCGAGCAGAACCTGAAGGTCATGGACGCTGCTGCATTCCAGCTCTGCCTGGACAACAAAGTGCCCGTCGTCCGCGTTTTCGGGCTGAATGATCCCAGAAACCTCGTCCGGGTGCTTGAAGGCGATCCCATGGGCACGGTGGTCCATCCCTGAGGCTGATTTCGCCGTCATCATCGGGCTACTTGCCATCTGACCGAAAAAACAGTACAATATGTGCACATTTGATTTTTCCCGGTTAACACCGGCTATAACTGAAGGAGGGCAAAGCCAATGACTGTCGATGAAATTATGAGCCTGGCCAAAGAAAAAATGGGCAAGTCCCGTGAAGTTTACAAGCGCGACATGATCGCTCTTCGTGCAGGACGTGCCAATCCCCAGATGCTGGACCGCATCATGGTCGATTATTACGGAACACCCACGCCCATTCCCCAGGTCGGTGGCGTTTCCTCCCCGGAAGCACGCCTGCTGATCATCAACCCCTGGGAAGCCAAAATGATCCCGGCAATTGAAAAGGCCATCCAGAAGAGCGATCTGGGCATCAATCCCCAGAATGATGGCAAGATCATCCGCCTGGTCTTCCCGCCCACCAACGAGGAACGCCGCAAGGAGCTGACCAAGGTTGCCCGCAAGGGTGCTGAAGAAACCAAGGTGGCTGTACGTGCCATCCGCCGTGATGCCATTGAACAGTTCAAGAAGCTCAAGAAGAATTCTGAGATTACCGAAGATGACGAGCGCAAGGCGGAAGAAGATATTCAGAAGCTGACCGACAAGGCCATCAAGGAAATTGACGATGTCTGCGCCGCAAAAGAAAAGGAGATCATGGAAGTCTGATGTCCTTTGACTTTTCCTCGCTCCTCGGACTTCCTCTGTCCATGGCTGAAGCCCGTCTGAAAGAAGCGGGCCTGGTTCTTCCTGTCACAGTCACTTCCGACCCGCATGGACGTGAAGCCGGAACGCTTCGCGTCGTCCGGGCAGATCAGGACGGGATTGTTTCTGCAGCTTTTCTGGACGGGATGCCCATGAAGAAACCATCTGAATGCGCAGGTTCCCGCTGAGGGACCTGTGCATTTTTCACTCGAAGCGTACGCAAGGGGATAAGAGAAGATATGTTCAAAGATACACTGTCTCGGCTATTCAGGAAGCGTGAAGAACACATCATTCCGGGAAAGAAAAGCACGGCCGGCATGAGTGCCTCCGATTTCAAGCGTCTTCCCAAGCACGTCGCCATCATCATGGATGGCAACGGGCGATGGGCAAAAAGGCACAGGCTCGCCGTTTCCAAGGGACACCGCCAGGGCACGGAGAATCTGCGCGAAATCATCCGGCACACGGATGACCTGGGCATTCATTCCCTGTCACTGTACGCTTTTTCCACGGAAAACTGGTCCCGGCCGAAGGAGGAAGTCGATGCGCTGATGCAGCTGATTCTCGACTTCTTTGCTTCCGAGATTGACGAGCTGGACGCGAAGAATGTCCATATCCTGATTCTCGGGGACAAGTCCCGTCTTCCGGAAAAGCAGCGTCTGACCCTTGTGGAGGCCGAGGAAAGAACCTCGGGCAATACAGGACTGCATCTGAATATCGCCATCAATTACGGCGGCCGGGATGAAATTGCCCGCGCTGCACGCATTCTCGCCTCTGAGGCTGCGAACGGCAGACTGGATCCTTCCACCATCACCGAAAAGACCATTGCCGAGCATCTCTACACCCACGGCCAGCCTGATGTGGATCTCCTGATCCGTACAAGCGGCGAAATGCGCCTGAGCAATTTCCTGCTCTTCCAGTGCGCGTATGCCGAATTTATCTTTCCAAAGGTACTCTGGCCCGATTTCTCCGTCAAGGCCTATGACGAGGCGCTTTCGGACTTCGGCGGGCGGCAGCGCAGATTCGGCGCGCGCATATAAATCATACTGAGTTCATCCGAACGATGTATCCTACCTTTGTGATCTGATCCACTGGAAGGGGTGAGTGTCATGGTTCAGCGCCTGGTTACAGCATCTTTCATGGTGGTCTTCGGCCTGCTCATGATTTATTTCGGCGGAACCGTGTTCGCTGTCGGTGCCATTCTGTGCTTTATTTTTGCTCTCAGGGAAGAATATCATGCCCTGTCCGTTGCCGGTCACAGGCCGGTGGCATGGCCGACATGGGTGGCCATGATCGTCTGCGTTCCCATGGCGGCGATCCTGAAGAAGCCGGTTTTTTCACCGATCCTTATGGTGACCTGCCTTCTGACCATCGCCCTGGTCATTTTCCGGAGAGATCCCCATCTCGAAGACGGACTCATGAGCCTGGTTCCGCTGTTTTCCGTTCTGCTTCCGGGACTGTGCATTGTCTCGCTTTCCCAGATTTCTCCGCTCTCCGTGCAGCGCACACTGATCGGTCTGCTCATCGTGGTACCTGTTCTCGGGGATACGTTCGCGTACATTGTGGGAAGCCATTTCGGCGGACCCAAGCTGTGCCCTGCCGTCAGTCCCCATAAGACCATTTCCGGTGCAGTCGGCGGACTCCTCGGTTCCATGGCAGGTGCCATGATTATCTGGCTGCTTGCCTACCTGATCTGCGCTCCTACCACCCAGCCCATGCTGCCCGCCTGGTGGGTCTGTCTGCTGATCGGCTTCTTCGGAGGCATTGCGTCCCAGCTTGGGGATCTTTTCGCTTCCCTGATCAAGCGGCACTGCAACATCAAGGATTTTTCCAATCTGTTCCCGGGACACGGCGGCATGATGGACAGGCTCGATTCGCTCCTGTTCATGGCCATTGTCATCTATGTCTATCTCTCCATCCGCGGATGAGCTTCCCTGTCCACAACCATGATCAGGAGACTGAAATATGAAGCGCATTTCCATTCTCGGTTCCACGGGTTCCATCGGCACCCAGGCGCTCGACCTGGTCCGTCAGCATCCGGATCTCTATGAAGTGTCCGCACTGACTGCCTACAGCCATGCCGAGCAGCTCTTTGAACAGGTCCGGACCTTCCGCCCCAGGATGGCCGGACTCGTCAGACCAGTGCCGCTCTCTGAAATTCCTTCGGATCTTTCCTTCTGCCATTTTGAAATGGGCACAGATGCCCTGCGGATCGCAGCTGCCGAAGTCGAGGCGGACCAGGTGCTCGTTTCCATCGTCGGTATTGCCGGCCTGCAGAGCGTCATGGACGCCATTCATGCCGGCCGGCAGGTGCTGCTTGCCAATAAGGAAGCGCTGGTGACCGGCGGCCACCTGGTCATGGATGCGGCCAGACAGTCCGGAAAGCTTCTGCTCCCGGTCGATTCCGAGCACAGTGCCATCTTTCAGTGTCTTCAGGGTGCCCAGGGCAATGAACCCGTCCGTCTGCTGCTGACGGCATCCGGCGGTCCCTTCCGCACCTGGACGCGTGAAAGAATCGAGCAGGCGACCTGCGCGGAAGCCCTCAACCATCCCAACTGGAGCATGGGCGCCAAGATCACCATCGATTCGGCAAGCATGTTCAACAAGGCCCTGGAGATCATTGAGGCACACTGGCTTTTCAATATGCCCCATGAGCAGATCCAGGTCGTTGTCCATCCCCAGTCCGTCATTCACTCGGCCGTGGAATTCAAGGATGGTGCCGTCATTGCCCAGCTCGGCGTTCCGGACATGCGCGTCCCGATCGCTTATGCCATGACCTATCCGGAAAGGATCACCACCGGAACAAAGCCGCTGGACCTCTTCTCCCTGCATGACCTGACCTTTGAAAAGGGCGATCCGGTCCGGTTCCCGGCACTGCGGATTGCCGGTGAGTGTCTCAGCCAGGGCGGTGCAGCCTGCACAGTGCTCAACGGTGCCAATGAAGTCGCCAATCTTGCTTTCCGGGAGGGCCGCATTCCCTTCGGAGGCATTACCCGTACCGTAGAGGAAACCCTCTCCTCCCTGGGGCCGCTTCCTGCCGATACGCTTCCGGACATCTTTGAAGCGGACCGTCTGGCCAGAGTCCGCGCGCAGGAAATCATCTTGAAAGGAATCTGATATGCTCTCTATACTCGCTGCCATTCTTCTGCTGGGTATTCTCGTTACCGTGCATGAGTTTGGTCATTTTCTCGCTGCACGTGCCTGCGGTATCGCCGTGCGCGAATATTCCATCGGTTTCGGTCCGCAGCTTTTTCACAGAACCGGAAAAAAGGGAACCGTGTTTTCCCTTCGTCTGATCCCCATGGGCGG
>ONVN01000153.1 GCA_900321295.1 uncultured Eubacteriales bacterium | reverse complement strand
GGAAAGAAGCCCGGTTCCCCGGCAGGCGCTGCACCGGATCGTCCGGTAATAACGGACATATTCCGTGAAACCGTTTTCACAGGCTTCGCGTGAAACCATGAGCTGCACCACAATATCTCTTTCGCTGAAAACGTCCTTCTCCGGGATCCCGTCGTCTTTCCCGGAAACTTCTTTCTCTTTGGCCGTGTCCTGCACCCTCTGCGCATCGGAAGGCACTTCGGGAATTGGGGCTTTCGGATCAGGTGCGCTTTCACCGGGCCTTTTTCCTTTCCCCTGCTGCAGGAGCATGATGTCCTGCCAGACATCCAGTACCCGCACGACGTCCGGTGCCTTCTGCGGAAAGGCATCCAGCCCCAGTTTCAGCAGTTTCAGACGCATGCCGGTCTCTTCGCGGCCCAGGGCAGGGAGACATGCGGCAAGTTCCACGAGAATCCCCTTCAGGATCTTCGGATCCACGCCCGCCGGCTCCGGGTTCACGGTTTCCTGGTCGATGACAGGTGCTTCAGGGTCAGGATCGGCGGCAGAGGAACTGCCGCTTTTCAGGGTAAAAGAAGCCGACTTGATCAGGGACCCGTTGATATAGAAATCGACCTTGTGGGTCCCCGGTGTTACTCTGCTCATATAACTGGAAAAAATATGGCAGTTGGTCCGGTGATGCGGTTCCAGACTGAACCCGCCCCAGCCGAGTTCTTTTCCTCCGTCAATCCGCGCACAGGCGGAAGTGATCTTCAGGGGTGTTTCGGAATCATTGCTCAAACGGAAGAGAAAAGATGCATAGGTGCCGGGCTGCAGCGTGGAAAGATCGAAGGTGGTATCCTCGGTATACGCAACAGCTTTCTCATCCTGAATCTGATAAATGCCGATGAGCGGCTTGGCCTGAATCTTTTTGTGTACCTCATCCATGGGTTTTCCCGTTTCCGCGATCGCCCGGAGGGCCCTGCCCATGTCCTCCGCATGCTGCCACCGGTCCTTCGGATCAAAGGCCAGGGCCCGGAGAATCACCGAGGCAAACGCTTCGGAAGCCTGGTTCGGCGGGGGCACCGGCTCCCCGGAAATCCGCTTCATATTCGCCCCCTGCCGGCTGATCTCCCCTTCCCGGCTGAAGGGAAACCGGTTATGGTTGACCAGACGGTACAGCACCAGCCCCAGGCCATACAGATCGGCCGTATAGCCGACAGCACGCCCCAGGAGCATTTCCGGCGCCATATAGTCCATCGTTCCCCGGATGGTCATGTTCGTCGCACTGCCGCTGAGCTGGCAGGCTTCCCCGAAATCGGCCAGCTTGTAAACCCCGTCGCTGTTCACCAGGATATTCTCATTCTTGATGTCCCGGTGCATCAGTTTCCTTGTGTGCATTTCGCTCAGGGCCTCGCAGATATCGATGCCGAGCCGGACCGCTTCCGGCTCCGGGTCCGCAGCATGCTGAAACCGGCTCCGGATACTGCTCAGAAGCTCCATATGGATATACAGGTCATACCCCGGCATGCCCTTTTTCCGTACCGGGTTGGCGTCAAAGACCTGCACAAAATGCCGGTGGCCGCTGAACTCCCTGAGCAGATCGAACTCCTGGAGGATGCTCTGCATTTTCATTTCGCAGAAGGCATGAAGCACGTCCTCCTCCTCGGTCCCGAGGTCATCCTGCATGCATTTCAGTTCCTCTTCATCCTTCGGCACGGAAATATGCTTCACCGCCCGGAAGTACGTCCTGCCGAGCATTTCCTTTTTGGCTTTATACACGCTGCCGTAACTGCCGCCGCCGATTTTTTCCACCAGGGTCCAGCCGTCCGGCCATCCTTCCATCTGTTCCATGCTGCTTCTCCTCTGCTCGGTCTCGTTTTCTGAAACCATCTGCACTGTTCTCTTCCTGGACCGGATCCCGCGGCAGCTCCGCTGCCGGTCGTCCGGAACGCATCCTCTGCCCGCCTGCAGGCGTTCTGCAGACAGTCCTCCGTAATCCGGTTTTCATGCTCAGCCGTTTTCCCGGGCTGTTTCCGATTCGCTCCCCCGGTTTCCGTAGCCTGCCCGGACACGGAGTCTTTCCTGGCGGGTGCTTACAGCCGGTTGGCAAGCACTTTTTTCAGAATCCGCATCTTTTCGCCCATCTGCACAAGACAGATTTCCTGTGTGCGTCCCTGGGGTGCTTCAATCCGGACCGGGGCCTTTGCATGCACGCTGACCCATTGCCCGTCCCGGAGAATCCCGTAGTCTTCATTGGGCTTTTCTTCCCAGGCACACTCCACGATGCCCTTGGAAATCCGCCGGGTCTGGAAATGCCGGCCGGCCGCCTTTCCGGCGACCGAGGCCAGCCAGGACGGGACCCCCACCAGACCCGCGAACATCAGAAGGAGCTCGACCCATTCCAGGTGCGCATCCTTTGCAAGTTCCCGGAGCACCAGCACGGCCATGAAGCCAGTGACAAGGAAGATCCCCACGCTCCACAGGGCAGCGCTGGAGGCGCTTTTGGGAATCGGATACGCTTTCAGACGACGGAGTTCCAGGGCCTTCTTCTGCTCCGCCATCAGATGCTCACACCGGGCCATGGATTCCTTCCACGCCGGCTTCTGGGTATTCATGCAGTTGAGCCGGGTATGGATAGACGTGAGACGGTCCAGAAGGTCCTTCTCCCCGATCCGGGAGGACAGGGTCTGCAGTTCGGAGCCGATGTCCTTCAGCTGATTCTCGATTTTCAGTTCGGAAATCGCCTGTACCTGCTGTTTGAGCAGCTGGTCACACTGCATCGCAGCAGACTGCACATCGGGATTCCTTGCGTCCAGCAGGTTCAGTTCTGTCCGGATGCTGTTCAGCTCCGCGGTCGTTTCCGGCTGGCCGATATGCACCCCGCAGACTTTCAGCCGGGCCTGGAGCCCGCTCAGCCTTTGAAGCTTCTGTTTTGCCTGAAGCTTTGCCGTGTTTTCCGTGAGAAGGCGCAGCGCGTCCTTTTTCGCCGCATCCACGCCCGGAAGCGTAGTGTCCATCAGGGCAAGCCGGGAGAGGGCCCCGTTCAGGATCTGTTCGGTCTCCTTCTCGCCCAGCCTGGACGAGCACTTTAAGATCTCCTGCTGAATCCCAAGAAGCTGATGCTTCGCTTTTGCCCGGCTGACAGCATTCGACTGCTGCTTCAGCAGCCGGTCGCACTGCGTCAGGAAAGCCTGTACACCGGCATTCTTTGCGTCCAGCTGATTCAGTTCCGTGCGGATGCGGTTGAGCTCCGCGGTCGTTTCCGGCTGACCGATATGCCCCGCACAGTCTTTCAGCCGCGCCTGGAGGCTGCTCAGATGCTGAAGGGTCTTCTGTTCCAGGAGCCTGGCCGTATTTTCCTCAAGAAGGCGCTGGCAGTCCTTTTTCGCCGCATCCACACCCGGCATCGTGTAATCCATCAGGTCAAGCCGGGAAAGGGCTCCGTTCAGGATGCGTTCCGTCTCCTGCTCGCCGATTCTTTCCTGGCATTTCAGGATTTCCTGCTGAATTTCAAGAAGCTGGTTCTTCTCTTTCGCCTGTCGGACAGCTTCCGCCTGCTGCCTGAGCAGATTCTGGCACTGCCGGAGCGCTGCCTCCACCTGCGGTTCCTTCCCGTCAAGTGCCATCAGGTCCTTCTGGATCCGGCTGAGACCCGCCGTGGTTTCAGCTTCCCCGATCCTTCCGGCATACGCCTGCATCTCCTGCAGAAGCCCCCGGACCTTCCGGGCCAGGGCTTCCTTTTCCTGGAGCAGCTGCTGATTCCGTGTCCTCAGAGTCTGGCATGTTTCCCGGAGTTCCGGGACCCCCGGAATCGCGGAATCCATTCTCTCCAGGGTGGCCGCTGTCTTTTCGAGCAGCCCGGCTGTCCCGGAAGTTCCGGGATCCCTCTCGCACGCCGCCAGGTCCTGCCGGATGGTCTTCAGGAGGTTTGCCGTCTTCTTCTCCGCCAGGGCCTTTTCCTGCCCTGCAAGCAATGCGCTGCATTT
>ONVN01000467.1 GCA_900321295.1 uncultured Eubacteriales bacterium | reverse complement strand
TGAACAAATCAAAGGGCAGCAATGAATATTCTGTTCTTGAACTGGACAGTCCGGTTCCGGACAATGTGATTGATTCGCTCAGTGCAACACCGGGGATCTTTCGTGTTCGTGCAATCGGATAAGAAAAGCAACAAAAAAATGTACGCCTTGGCGTACATTTTTTTGATTGCCGAAGAATATACTCATTCAGGCATTTTCAGTTGCGGCACATTTGCCCAACTTAAATCTTCATCAGCAGGATCCACTTCCTCATTGGTTTTTTCCGGCTGAACGTTTGCAGAAGAAGCGGTATCAGAATGCTCCTGAGCAGAAGGTTCAGGGGAGATAACCGCATCATGATCCTGTGATTTAAAAGAATCCACGGTTGTTTCCTGCTTATTTTGCTCAACCGGAACAGGATTCGTTAAATCCTTCGACTTTTTAAAGATGCGAGTTGTAATCGAATGGATCAATGCTTTAAATGTAGGGAGAGAGATTTTTTTCTGGTCATGCAGATAATACACGACATCCAGGGCAGCAGCAAAGAAGAACAGGATGGCTGCACCGACAAAAGGAACCTTGCTGCCATAGAGAACAATCATGGCAAAGAGCGAAAAAAGCAGACTGCATGCCATGACATACCAGATATAATTCTTTTGCCGTATCATCGAAATGATCATTTCAGTTTTCAGGAATACAGACAGCATGGCAAGAAGTCCATACAGTGCTGCAAGGACAGGAAAGATTCCAACCACAAAGGAGAAATTGAAAAGAAAGAACAACCCGGAGACGACAAGAAAGAGTCCGCTTGCAAACTTAAGTGTTTTCTGGGATTCCTGTACTGGTTCCTTAAAATATGCAATACAGCGAACAACACCGTTCGCCACGAGGAGCCCACCCACCACGATCAGAAGACCAATGGCCAGACCGGATGGACTGATGAGCATAAAAAGACCAATGATGATTTCAAGAATTGCAAGTAGAAGCATGTTCATTATTTTTGAAAACAGCTGACGAATCTTACTAACCATAGATAAAACCTCTTTCTGTTTATTTCTGCACTCATCATACAAAAGCATGACGGCGGATAAAACGGATACTCATATCAACCCATGCCTGGTTATCAGGTACGACCTCTTTGCCCAGGTCAGAAGTGATGTCTTCACAGGTGGAAAGTCCATGTCCTCCCTTTTCAAACAAATGCATTTCGAACGGAATGTGGTGTTTTTGCAGTGCAGCAGCATAAAGCATACTGTTTTCGACTGGAACAGATTCATCCTCTACTGTATGCCATAAAAAAGTTGGGACAGTCTCCCCACTGACTCTGTTTTCCAGTGAAAGCTGTTTGCAGGTCGCTTCCGTATTTGATGCACCTAGCAGATTGTCCCTGCTTCCCGCATGTGTATGCTCGCCAAGAGACAAAACTGCATAGGATAATATCTGGCCATCTGGTTTCCAGTTTCCGGGTCCAAGTGCTGCCTTCAGAAATGGTTCATTCCACAGAGTCCCTAAACTGGCAGCAAGATGTCCCCCCGCAGAAAAACCACAGACAAAGACAGCGTTGGAAAGAACATGCCACTTATCAGCATTTTGCCGTATGGTTTTGACACACCATGCCAATTCAAGAAGCGATGTAGGAAAAACTGCAGGTGCACAATTGTATCGCAGAACCGCAGCATGAAACCCTGCGGCTAAATACTTCGCTGCAATCGGTTCGGCTTCCCTGTCGGAACAGTAACTGTATGCTCCGCCAGGACATACAAGAACGAGCGGTTTCTTCGTCTTGTGAGGAAGACTTGGTGAAGATGGCAGAAGATACAAAGCAAGATCCGGTTCACATGGAGGGGCCGGTAATTCGCAAGCTGAATAATCGGGAGATGGAATGATATGCAGTTCCATTTTATCATCCTTTGCAAAAAAGCAATAAATACAGAAAGACCACACGAATCATAAAACCAAATGATGGCTTCGTCAAGATGGCAGTCCTCTGTCCTTTCACAAAAACTGCTTCTGTGAAAAGGCAAAACCGCCTCTCTTTGAAATGAGATGGGAAGCAAAAAAAGTTTCCATATTAAGAATAATGGAAATCATAATCTTTTGCATGAAAGCATTTTGCATAAAATTCTCTGATTGTTCGAATAGCATCATCATAAATCTACTATTTGGAGAATTTTGTATTGACAAGGAAGAAAAGAAGCGATACTATTTACGCACAGAGAGGAGGAATTCCCAAATGCACAGAATAAAGCCGAATACTGAGGCACAGCAATCGGTATCGCAATACAATGCAAACGACGCAAAGCGCAGAAACGATCTCGGAACCTGCCTAAAAAACGCACGGATCAATCTGCATATGCAGCAGCGAACTGTTGTGGAAGAGCTCGCGTATTATGGAATTTCAATTTCAGCTGGCGCACTGAGCAAATGGGAAAACGGGGATGCGATGCCTAATCCGTACCAGTTTTTTGCTCTTTGCTATGTATATCATATTGATGATGTCCTTGCATTCTTTTGTGGAAACAGGGGAAGAAAACTCAACAAAATAGGCAGACGTAAACTGCAGGAATATGAACAGGATTTGCTTGCCACAGGACTCTACGAATCTACTGAAGCTGAGATAATCCATGAATCTTTGAAATCAATCAAGCTCGCTTCCCTGCCTCATGAAAAAACGATCAAAATGCCAGTATCCCTTCTGAAGACTTCTGCAGGGTACGGCAATTTTCTGGAAGAAGACAATTTTGAAGAGAAAGAATTTCCAGCTTCCACCGTGCCATATGGAGCAGCATTTGGTGTTTACATCACTGGCGATAGCATGTTGCCGCGCTATAAAGACGGTGATCTTGTCTGGATCCAGCCATGTGAGCAACTTCATCCGCATGAGATTGGAATTTTTATCTGCGATGGTGAAGGTTATATCAAAATGTATGATGAAGTTCTGCCAGATAAAGGCTATTTGGAAGAATATACTGATTCCAGTGGAGAGATACACATGCAGCCCATGCTGGTCTCTCTGAACACCCGTTATGCTCCAAAAGTTATCGGTTCGAACTGTGATTTTCGCATTGTCGGCCGTGTTCTGAATTGAAGAAAGGATACATGAATGAATACACCAAATATAGAAAGGAAGAATGTTGCTGTTGACGTCAGCTTTGATTATGGCGGGCATATGATTCCAACAACCATTCATGACACAGAAGGTGAGATACACTGGATCGAGCGCATCGTATGCATGCAACCCGCTATCTATTCATGTGAGGGATGCTGGCGCGGTGAACGATACACAGTTCTTTCCGAAGGCAAAATGAAAAATCTTTGTTTTGAACAGCTGACAGATCTCTCGCGCACTGAGACGGGGAGATGGTTTCTTGAAGAAGAAATGGAAAGTAACGATACGGAAGAAGTACTGGATATGAAAGAAGGAATGCAGCTGAATATCGAAAGCTGGATCTAATTCATCTGTCCACTTCTCTCATACATCAATTCATAGATCCCTGATGAGTCGTCTGACCTGCAGACGGCTTTTTCTTGTGGAGCAATTCACTGAAAACGTCTTGATCATGGTCACTTGCTTCCAGCTCTGCATATCGTACCTTTTCGTATATGGAAGCATAAGAAGAATCAAGCTGCTCCCTGGCGGTGCTGCTGCTCTTCCACTCCGGATGATGATCAACCATTACTCCATAGGTAAATCGGATCTTTTCAGAGTTGGACATTTCCTTTCGGTATGCGCGTTTTTTCTTCCGATGAAATAGCGCGCTGAGTTTCTTTTCAGGTGTGTTTCGAGTATCTGTTATTTCATCAATATAATCCTGGGAAGTGTTTTTCATATACTGTGAAAGAAAAGCTTTCAAACGTTGAAGGAGAAGCTTCATTTTCCCATAGATGATACGCAGAGCCTGTACAAGGAGAAAGAGCAACAACAGACCAGCCAGAACAGCAACAATTCTTTCGAGCCATATTGCCAGCAGACTAGGTTCAGCAGCTTCCATTTTTTCCAATCCGGAAAGCCCTCCACCTCCTCCACCTGCGCCTGTCTTCTCCGCTTCAGGAAGAAGAGAAAGCAAAAATCTTATTATCACTTTTATTGCTCTTTTCATCATTTCCCACACGCTTTGAACTGCATGCCCGATTGCTGGTATACATGCAACAAAAGTGGTAAAAGCAAATACACAGATAACAAGAAAAACATTATGGCGGACAACCGAAGAAGGTATACTGTCTCCTACTGCTTCATCCTGAATAGTTTTTTCATTCATAATCAGCAGCTCGATAAAAAAGAACAGAAGAAAACCGACTATGACAGGAGCCTGAAGAACATGATAACATGCAAAAGATGGCAAGTCCGATCGCGAGGAAAAATACTGTGCTACCAGATAAAACAGAATACCCAGCATGGTACGTATGAAAGGATTCGCGTGCTCCTTATCCATACTTTTTGCATTTGCTGTATACATCAGGACGATACTGCCCAACAAAGGAAGAAAAAGAGCCGGAAGACGTTTTGTAAAAAAAGGCAGTGACGAAATGAACAGAAGAAAGGTGCCAAGCAGTGCGACAATTAGTCTTTTTTTGCCCAGACATACTATCGTGCTACCAGCCAAAAAAGTAATCAGAAGACAAATCGAGGCAGGGAGAAGGTTTTCGAACAGTAAAGCACTGATTATGGAGAATAGAGGGAGAAGGGCAAGAGTCCATAATGCAGGTTCCGATATGCGCAAGAGATAGACGTGTATTTTATGCATTTGCGAAACCTCCTGACACATACATCGTGACACGATGTCCTTGATCCTGAAGTTCTTTCAGTTTCTCCTGGATGGATTCACTATCATATGCAGAAAGAACAACCACCATGGTATTGTCAGGGATAGGGACCCAGGATAGAAAACTTGGAAAACTGAGAACGCGATGAATTTTCACAGCTGCAAATCGCGCAAGAAGAAATTCATCGTTTCCTTCACTTGCGTCTGGTGATACATAAGCACATTCATCTTCAGGACCATCTGCAAATGTAATGTTGCCTGAAAAACCCGCTTTCATTCCCTGCTGCATGGCCTGAATACAAAGTGTTGCAGCTAATGAAAGCAAGTATTCGATTGCGTCCTGCTCATAATCCATCAGATCATCCCATTGATCTTCCCTAAGTTGGCCGTTGATCAAAACAAGCAAATGCAAGTGAGACTCATCATCGTGAACACGTACCTGTAAAGATTGCATTCGTGCACTTGCAGGCCAATGGATATCCCGCATCGCATCGCCTGGCTGGTATTCACGAATTCCACGAACCAGGAAGGGATCTTTAAGAAGCTGACGTTCCCTGGACCAGCTCCCAGATAATTCCCTGAGAGGCATAGGCATCTCTTCCGGACCAAGAATGCGTGGAAATACGGTAATCGACATGTTCAGTGACTGTTCTCTTCCTGAACGAAACATGCCAGTCACATCTCCGGCAGTTAATGCAGCAGTACCGACATTATAGATTCCACGGCGTAAAAATGTTACGCGATGACGCCGTACGATCTTTTGATACGGCATGATGCTGAACAGACTCCGATGGTACATATCGCCCCGAACTTCCAGATTGTCCAGAGAACCAAAATGAAGATATGGTGAAATACGGCTTTCTATTCGAAGCCATGGAATGATCGCAAAATGATCGTTAATGATTGTTTCAACCATTTCCGATTGTTCACCACAAAAAACCGCCGGTTCCAGAAAACGCCTAGAAATCATGAGATTTTTCAGACCAATTCTGTTCATGATCATGCTGAAAACAAAACAGCATATACAAAAAGTAAGAAGAACAACAACAATATTCATATCCGTTCCTCAGTCGGGGCGGACACCTCTTCCATTACAGACTGCAAGAAATCACGGGCATGAACTGAATGGGAAAGGCCGCGCATAATCAGACGATGTGTGAGAACAGAAGGAACGAGCTTTTTTACATCATCGGGAATAACATATCCTCGCCCATGAATCACGGCGTAGGCCTGGCATGCACGCATCAGGGCAATCGCGGCACGTGGGGATGGTCCAAGACGGACATGGTCTGGATTGCGGGCAGCTTCACATATACGTGCAATATAATCAAGAATGTCCCTTGATACATGACATGTCTTGACCGATGCTACCGCATCAGAAAGCAGATCAGGGGTCGTAACAGAATCCAATTCGTTCATTGGATTGCTGAGAACAAAACGTTCCATCATAGGAACCAGGATCTCTCTGCCCGGCATATCCATTGAAAGCCGCATAAGAAAGCGATCAAGCTGGGCCTCTGGAAGCATAAATGTGCCCTGCGTTTCGACAGGGTTCTGCGTCGCAATTACAAGAAATGGTTCTGGAAGGGGCCAGGATGTTCCATTCTCAGATACCTGTTTTTCCTCCATACACTCCAATAAGGCGGATTGAGTCCTTGGCGTTGCACGGTTTATTTCATCAGCGAGAAGAACATTTGCAAACACAGGTCCCTTTACAAATTCAAACGTTCCGGTATTCTGACGAAAAATCCGCAGACCTGTGATATCAGCAGGCAAAAGATCCGGGGTAAACTGAATACGGTGAAAAACGCCACCCAGAGAACGCGCCAGAGCACGGGCCATTGTGGTTTTTCCGGTACCTGGAACATCT
>ONVN01000468.1 GCA_900321295.1 uncultured Eubacteriales bacterium | reverse complement strand
TTTCGACCGACGGATTCCAGTCGAACTTCCTGATCTTGCAGGCAGGGAAGCCATTCTGAGAGTCCACGCCAAAGAAGTCAAAGCAGATCCGAACATCAATTTCAGGGATATTGCTCTGGCTACCAGCGGAACTAGCGGTGCCGAACTGGCAAACATTATCAATGAAGGTGCACTTCTTGCAGTAAAAGAAGGCCGGAAAATGGTGACGCAGCATGACCTGGAAGAGGCGATTGAAACCGTCATTGCCGGGTACCAGAAAAAGAACGCTGTGATTTCTCCGGAAGAAAAGAAAATCGTGTCTTATCATGAAATAGGTCACGCACTTGTTGCTGCACGTCAAACCAGCTCTGCACCTGTTCACAAGATCACCATTATTCCAAGAACGAGCGGTGCCTTGGGTTACACGATGCAGGTGGATGAGGATGAACATTATCTCATGAGCCGGGAGGAAATCTTCAATAAAATCACGACTCTGACAGGCGGACGTGCTGCTGAGGAACTCGTTTTTCATAAAGTCACAAGTGGAGCGGCAAATGATATTGAGCAGGCAACAAAACTTGCAAGAAGCATGGTTGCCCGGCTCGGTATGAGCGATGAATTTGGCATGATGGCTCTTGAAACAATCAATAATAAATATCTTGGCGGTGATGCTAGTCTTGCATGTTCGGAAGAAACCAGTGCAAGGATTGACAGGGAAGTCATGCTCATCATTCAGCAGGCACATGATAAAGCCATGCATATTTTAAAAGAAGACGAAGCAAAGCTTCATGAGCTTGCAGCTTTCCTTCTCGAACGTGAAACGATAACCGGGGAGGAATTCATGCACATTCTCCAGTCTTCTGAACCAGAAAACCATACCGACTTGGTGGATGGGGAATCTGTTCAGTCGGAGGAAGGTCAACCAGCTCCCCATGAATCCGTCCTATAAACCTGTCCGCAAGGCCTTTCCCCTTCCTTCCAGGAAGGGGATTTATTTGTTTGCCTTTTCCTTTTTGAAAAGTAAAAAATAGCTATATTTATACCTTTTTTTTTGTAAAAAATAAAAGAAAAACAAAAAAGAACCGAACTTTTTTTCATTCCAGTCTTTCCATTTTTTGAAAATTGTGATATGGATAATCACGAACTATAATTGCATAATTTAATCGATGTGCTTTTCGCTGTTTTTTGGGAGGATCTAAAATGATGGATGAAAGGCAGAAAGACGTTATTTGGTATTGTATTCCTGCTGCAGACTGGAATGAAGCATTACCATTAGGCAATGGCAGGCTCGGTGCGATGGTATACGGCGGAGCTTATGATGAGTGTATTTCAATCAATGAAGACACATTATGGTCCGGGTATCCTGTTACACGGACAACGCAGCAATCCATGAAGAACACTTTCATGGATGCATCACAGCTTACAAAAGAAGGGCATTTTGCACAGGCACAGGAACTTCTGGAGAAAAAAATGTCCGGCTTGTGGACACAGGCATATATGCCTTTGTGTGATCTGTGTATGCACTCCAGAGTTTCTTCGCAGTACGAAAACTACAAACGTGAACTCGATCTGGGAAATGCTGTGCATACGGTGTTCTACACGAAAAGCAATGTGGACTATTACAGAGAGACTCTGGTTTCGTTTCCTGACCAGGTTCTGGTCATGCACACGCGTGCTTCAAAGCCAAAGTCAATCAATTTTCACATTTCTCTGATTCCGGCCCTGAACGGAACAATCGTTTATCATGCAGACAGGATCTGCATCAAAGGAAACGCACCAGTTCTGGCTTGGCAGATGGGCGATCCGTTCGATGCAGAAGCAGTGATGCAGTACCCTCATGACGAAAATCAGAAGGGGATGGCATATGCGGCAGAACTTTCCATCGTCATGAATGGAGGAAGACTGACACGTCAGGGATGCGGTTTGGATATACAAGACGCAGACGAAGTGACTGTCTTTTTTGCCGCACGAACTGGTTTTACTTCCTGGAACCATCAGCCCATCCGGGATGCGGAAGTGTGCCTGAAAAAATGCGATGCCGATCTTGAGGCTGCGATGACCAAAGGCTGGGAATCCATCCAGTTGGATCACATCCGGGACTATCAGGCATTGTATAACCGGGTGTCGTTGACACTTGGAGAAGATGAGAAGGCCTGTATACCATTAAATGAACGCATGCTGATGCATGATGCACAGGAAAAGGATGAAGGCCTCTACGCATTGTATTTTCAGTATGGACGTTATCTGACCATTTCCGCTTCCCGTCAGGGAACGCAGGCAAGCAATCTGCAGGGTATCTGGAATCCACTTCCCATACCGCCATGGAACAGCAACTATACAATGAATATCAATACAGAGATGAATTATTGGCCGACACTCCCGGCCAATCTCGAAGAATGTTCAGAACCTCTAGACCGCCTCATTGAAGAGTTGACTGAAGATGGAAAAAAGACTGCCTCCGAATTATATGGTGCGAAGGGAAGCTGTGCGCATCATAATACAGACATCTGGCGCAAATCTTCACCGGTCGGTTCCCTGCAGAAAGGCAGTGCAGTCTATGCACAATGGCCCATGGGACTTGCATGGCTCTGCCGCCACCTATGGGAAAAATATTGTTATACCGACGATTTGGATTACCTTCGGGACAGTGCATTTCCGCTGATGGCTGAATCTGTTGAATTTGTAGAATCCATTCTCACAAAAGCCAAGAACGGGGAGTATATCCTTTCTCCTTCAACATCTCCCGAAAATACGTTCTTCTATCAGGATGGTCAGACTGCAGGTGTTGACTTTTATACTTCCATGTCTCAGGAAATCGCTGCTGATCTTCTGCGCTGTGCATCGCAGGCAGCCCGTATTCTTGGAATGGATGAATGGGCGGATGCCCGCGAAAAAATTGCCAAGCATCTTGTGATGCCCGAAATCGGAAAACATGGAGAACTCCTTGAATGGAGCCGCAACTTTGAAGAAACAGACATCCATCACCGTCATGTGTCCCACTTGTATGGTGCATACCCTTCCGATCTTTTCAATCTGGAAGAAACACCCGAACTGATGAAAGCTGTCCGTATCTCACTGGAACGGAGAGGAGACGAATCAACCGGCTGGGCTATGGGATGGAGAATCTGTCTGTGGGCAAGACTTGGAGATGGAAACAGAGCACTCAAGCTTCTTCACAGACAGTTGAGAACCACCGATCACATGCACGGACAGCAGGGCGGAACCTATCCAAACCTGCTTGATGCACATCCTCCTTTCCAGATTGACGGAAACTACGGAGCCTGTGCCGGTATCATAGAAATGCTTATGCAGAGTCATGGCGGTGTTTTACGGCTTCTCCCTGCGCTTCCTGATGAATGGAAAGATGGCGAAGTTCGTGGACTGCGCGCAAGAGGTGGGTATACGGTTGATATTGCATGGCAGGGTGGAGCGCTCAGTCATGCAATGGTACATGCGGACCATGAAGGAACGCTTCAGCTTTCCGACGGGCGGAAATTCCATCACAAGGCTGGCGAAACAATTTTTATCGGACCGTAATCACCGAAAATACTCAGCTGAAAACAGTCATGCTTTATCGATGCATGGCTGTTTTCATGTATCAGCAGGATTGTTGAATATCCTGCGATGGATATGCATTTTTCTTGCTTGCCACCCAGGGA
>ONVN01000386.1 GCA_900321295.1 uncultured Eubacteriales bacterium | reverse complement strand
TGCACCGTGTCCTGTGCCGTTGGACCCTATAATGGAAGAACGGACGATCTTCCCGTCCTCGACCTCATAGACTTTAAATGTTTCTGTGTGCCCGAAATGCTGAAAAATGTTTCCGTCTTCGTAGGTTACTGCAATTCTCATTCTTTCCGCTCCTTTGATACTCTTGCTGAATGCCCGTCCGTTCAGTTTCTACTGTCCCATGTAGGCACTTCGCTGACCCGAATACCTGCCTCACCGCCAGCTTTCAGCGGTTTCCGCTTTGACGTTCTTCAAAATTACCCGGAATGCTTGTGAATCCTGCCGGACAATCCGGCAGGATTTCCCGGGTTCCTTTCCATTCTACCACATCTGCCTGCTGGTGGACACCCGAAAAACTTCCGGACGCTTTTGGTAATTCCTATTTCCTGTACAGGACCAAGGAGGTTGCTTTCGCCGGTCTGTGGACGGCTTGATTCTTCGAGCTGTCCGCCTTTCCGGAATTGACGGCTGCCTACACCGACGGACGTGCTTTTTCCTGTCGGAATCAGAGAAAACGCATCTCCGAGGCTCTGCCGGGTGATGCGTTTTTTCCAATCAACTTCCGTTTTCCTGATTTAGCGTTTTCGTACCGGGAAATACATATAATCCTTCCCTGTTGTAGGACAGGAATAATCGTATACGGCTCCTGCCAGCGGAATGCTGTTCTCTTTCATGTATTGCCACATCGCTGAAAAAGTATGGGGTCCCTCCGATTCTACCACCAGATACTCATACCCGGGAAGCACCCATTTGACCCAACCTTCCGGAGCTTCCGCGTCATCCCTGCATTCTGCACCTGCCAGATAAAGCCCTCTTTTGAAATCATCCCACGGCTGAAAGGAACGGGAAAAATCCGTCATGGCCCCCCATATGCCGACGAGATCCCCGGATTCATCTCTTTTGGCGAGGTCAGCAATCTCGTCAAAATGTGCATTGGCATCCTGCCAAAGTCTCTGAATGAAGCCGTCCCCATCCAGGGTGGATCCTTCTTTTCCAATCACGACAAACGAATCTTTGCAGATTTTTTCTATCTTCATTGATTCTCATGCCTCCCTTCGGTGAAATGGATTGTACCAGAGCGTCGGATGCCTGGCCCGACTTTTTCTGCCCGGATCTGTCTGTTGAATGGAAGCGTTGACCGTTTTTCTCTGAGCAAAGCCTTGAATTTCTACCGCATGTTTGCGCAGCGTTTCTTTCACACCATATGCTTTATTCTCACTGACCATCTTTTCAATCTGTTCTTCTTCCTGATCGGGGAAATGCAATAACATGGGCCGTTTGGATTCTCCTCCGTAAACGCTCTGTGAGCAAAATAGTCAAGATAATCAGCGCTCCGTTCAGAGATCAATGGACGAATAACGATTGTTTTCATCAGGTATCCTCTCCATGATCAATTCAGGAGTGTCACCCTGTTAACTTCTAATCTGTTGTTTTACTTTATCACTTAACAAAGAGTTGAATCGCTTCGGATTAAAGAGAATAAACTTATAGGTCTCACCGTCATTCATCACAATTGAAAAAACAGGAAAACAGAACACCCATTTTTTTGTAAATCCCTGTATATCCCTGTATTTCATTTCAAGATTCTTTATCTTCGGTGAAACGGTCACTTTCCCCGTTTTATAGGTTATAGCCTCATCATCGGCAACAATACCACCTCCGAGAATTCCTTCCCAGCAGATACTTGCAATAAAATATTGTTTCATATTTTCCTGCCCCCGTTATTTCCTCCGATCAATTCAAATCGAATCCTTCAAAATAAAGCTTTGAGAATGAAGTCAGCACATTCATCGGGAGAGAATTTGCTTGTATCGACCCGTACACTGTATTGAATACCTGCTGCCATCAATCCTGCCTGTTCATCTGACTGTGTTTCATACCTGTCACCACGGTCAATATTGCGCTGTCTGCAGATATCCAAAGGGCAGTAAACCTCCACAATATCCAGAGGGTTATCCCGCAGGATCTCCTTCATTCGATCATAATGAGGTGCAGTGCCGTCCCGTTCCACCAGAATACTGTCTATGATCACGTCTTTCCCCATATCAGAAAACAGTTTCGCCGTATGGTACATCATGATGATCACTTCACCAAGGTATTTCCAGTAATCTTCCTTCAGGTAATCCTCCCCGATCATTTCCTGAAACAGATCGTTCGCCACAACATAAAAGAAAACATCCCTGCGTGCCTGCAGCGCTTCAACAATGGATGTCTTACCGGAACTGGTGACTCCGTTCAGATAGAGAATACGTCCCTTTCCCATTTCAACCTCCTCGGACAGCAAATGCAATCCATCACATAATTCCCGTTCAGTTTCCTTCACTGCCGGCAGTTTGCCCCCTGCATTTTCTTCTCAGCAGATGATTCAGCAGGTCTTCCGTTCATCCAACCGGGGGCACGAATGACCGATCCCTTGATATTGATCGTTTCCCTTTTCATCCGCCCTGTAACCGTTTGTACTGGACAGAAACACGGTCTTTCTCAAGGCCGCATTTGTGATAGAAAACTTCATTGTCATCAATGGAGATCAGCTGAACAACGCTGATGTCTTTTTCTTTCAATACCTTGTCCAGCTCTGTCAGCAGCTGCCTGCCAATTCCCCGCTTCTTCTGTTCCGGGATCACAAAGAGTTCCGACACAAAGAAGAAATCTTCATCTGCATAGGGATCCACATAGCCCAGCAGTCCTCCGATGATCCGCCCGTTTTCCGTGGCAGCAAGCCCAACTGCCTGATAGTTTCCCAGAATCGCTTTGACCCTTCTCACGGCTCTTTCTTCGCTCCAGTTTTCATTCCAGGGTTCCTCAGCGTAAGCCAGAGACATCGCTTTTGCGAGTTGTTTTATATCGGTGTTTTCCACCACCCTGTACTCCATTGTACGACTCCTGCATAAATCCTGATGCGTTGCTCCGATCAGTTGATATAACTCATGGTCATGACCTTTTCCTGCTATCACCTTTAGATCATACCATATTTCCAATAACAAACAAAGCCCGCAGAGCACTGATTTCAAAGCTCTGCGGGGTTATGTGCCAGTCATCAGGCACCGGTTTTCATTTTTCTCACACGAAACTCTTCCATGATCGTACCTGGAACAGGTGACCCTTCACTGAACTGACAGATTTCCTTTTCTCCGTGTCTGATTGTTCAGGGCTCAATCCCCAGTTCCTTGGCCCACGCCATCAGTTCATCCATGGAGGTGCGGCTGGTGAAGCGTTTGCCTTCGAGCCAGTTACCAACCCCTGCCTGCTGCTCCAGATGCTTCATACTGCTGCCAAGGCCGCTGCTTCCGGAGGTAAAGAACACCGCAACGGTCTTGTCCGTGAGGTCCACCTGCTCCACGAAGTTGGAAACAATCCGCGGCACGTCACCCCACCAAATGGGGTAGCCAATGAACACCGTCTCATAGCCTGTCAGATCGGGGAGCTCACCCGCGATGGCAGGACGGCACATGGGATCGTCGGTTTCTATGGATGTGCGGCTCTTCGGATCATTCCAGTTCAGGTCAGCGTCCGTATACGGCTCTTCGGGAATGATTTCATACAGATCGGCAGCCAGCCCTTCAGCAAGCTTTTCCGCCACACCTTTGGTCGTGCCGGTAGCCGAGAAAACCACCACCAGAATGGGACCGTGAGATGCAGCCTCCTCCGCAGCGACGGAGAAACAAACGGTCAGCATGGTCATACAGGCAATCAGCGCAAAGATCCTTCTCATCTTACATTTCCTCCCATGTTCTTTTATTTCAGCTTTGCATATACGTCATCAGAAACGGCTTCCAACCATTCTGCGCCGGCATTTTCTCCCGGTACCTCGATGGCCAGATGGCTGAACCAGCTGTCCGGTGCTGCACCGTGCCAGTGCTTCACACCCTCAGGAATATTCACGCAGTCACCAGGCTGCAGTTCCACGGGCTCTTTGTTCCATTCCTGATAGAAGCCCCGACCGCCCACGCAGATCAGCATTTGTCCCCCGCCCCTGTCAGCGTGATGAATATGCCAGTTGTTGCGGCAGCCCGGCTCAAACGTAACGTTGAATACAGGAATCTGGGCGGTGGAAATGGGCGCCAGATAGCTTTGGCCTACAAAATAGCGGGCATAAGCGTCATTCGGCTGACCGATGGGGAAAAAGATGCTGTTCTGATATCTGTCTTTCTCTGTCAGCGCGGGTTCCTTCTCTTTCCAGACTTCCCTGGCCAGACGGAACACAGCCCAACCCTTGGGCCAGCCTGTGTACATGGTGGCGTGGGTGATGATGGCTGCGATTTCCTCTCTGGTCACGCCATGCGCTTTGGCGTTCTGGAGATGATAGGTCAGCGAAGAATCTGTGATTCCGGATGCCATCAGGGAAACAACCGTAATGATGCACTTGGTTTTCGTGCTGATTGCGTCCTCGTTCCAAACTTCCCCGAACAGGACGTCGTCATTGAGATGAGCAAACATGGGAGCAAATTCACCTAGCTGCTGCCTGCCGGCAGTCTGTACGATTTTTTCTTTCATTTCGTGATTCTCCTTTTCAGATCATGAGGTCCACAAGAAGGCCGGTGGCCAGAGAAAACAGCATCACAAAGGCCAGATAAAACGCAAACCGTTTCCAGCCCAGCACAATTTTCACGGCTCCCAGATTGGTGATCTTGGTCGCCGGGCCGGTAAGCATGAAGGCCGCAGCGCTGCCCATGCTCATGCCATCCAGAAGCCATTGCTGCAAAAGCGGAATGGTTCCTCCACCGCACATATACACAGGCACCCCGATCGTCGCGGCCATCAGAACGCCGAAACCGCTGTCCTTACCGAACAGGCGGCTGACAAAATCCTCCGGAACATGGATCTGGTACAGCGCTGTCAGCAGGATGCCCAGGGCAAACATAGGTCCGGTCGCCCGGATGTTGCGTCCCACGTTTTTCAGAAACCGCAGAAGCAGGTTCGGATCTGTGTCCCGGCTCCTTCCTTCATGAAAGCCGGAAAAATCAAAGAAGGATTTGCCCTTCCCGATGTACCGTAACCGGATCAGCCACCCTGCAGCGCATCCACACAGAAAGCAGCTGACGCACCGGATGAGCAGCGCTGTTTTCCCCAGAGCTCCGCTGTAGAAGATCAGCTGGGGATTGAGCAGGATGCTGCTCATCATGAATGCCGCCAGGTAATCATCCTTCACCCCCTGCTCAGAAAAGGATGCTGCAATCGGGATGGTGCCATACATGCACAGGGGTGAAGCAATTCCCAGCAGGCTCGCCGGGATCACGCCAAGCCATCCCATTGTGCGCTGACCGATCTTTGCAAACGCACCGTGGATATATTTCTTTCCAAACACCGACACGGCGCTGCCCAGCACGATGCCCAGAGCCCAGTACGGCGCGATCTGCCGGATCTGGATATCCAGGTAGTACCAGAGATAGACTGCTTCCCGTTCAATCCAGTTCCACATGTTCATTTGTTCACCTGGGCCATCTGATAGTGCCGGCTGCCCAGCCCATTCTGTTCACCAGCCGCCAGCGTATACAGGCCGTTGCGGCTTTCAATGCGCTGAACCAACGAAGCGCTGTCCGGCATTGCGTACACCAGATCAATCGCTGCCTGGTCAATGGCCAGCGGATCGAGGGAAGCCAGGATACCGATGTCATGCATATCCGGCTCGGTGGGATTTCCGTCACAGTCGCAGTCTACGGACAGACGGTTCAGTACGCTGATATAGACAATGTTCCCACCCATGGCATCGTTGACGCCCTTGGCCGCATCGGCCATGGCTTCCAGGAAGGGATCCTGTTCACCCCAGATCCCGCCGCTTGTTTTGGTTCCGCCGGAATGAATCCATACCTTGCCCATGGAAGAGCCAAAGCCGATGGAAATGTTCTTGATGGCTCCTCCGAAGCCCGCCATGGCGTGGCCCTTAAAGTGCGTCAGCACCAGAAAAGAATCGTAATTTGCAAAGTGGCTGCCCACATAATCCACCTTGATGCGTCGGCCGCCCTCAATCGGAAGTTCCATGCTTTCCTCCTCATCCAGGATGTCCAGCTCCGCCACATCCAGCAGGCCGTTGTCCTTGGCCTGCTGACGATGCATGGCCGTGGAAGCACGGTTTCCGCCGTAGGCGGTATTGCACTCCACAATCGTGCCCTTCACGGAATGCACCAGATCAGCGATCAGCTCAGGCCGGAGATAATTGCTGCGCTCACTTTCGCCGGTGGACATCTTCACGCCGACCTTTCCGGGCAGGTCGATGGCCAGCGTGTCATACATCATCACCAGGCTTTCTGGGGAGATGTCTGAGATATACCAGACCACAGGTGCGCCGGCATCGGTTGTACAGTAAGGCAGATCAGCAGTGTCCAGGGTCACGCCGCCGTTTGTGGTCAGGATTTCTGCACAGGCGGGAGCCGTGCTGAAAAGCAAGAAAGCAAGCATCAAAGAGAACAGTCGTTTCATAGCGTTTTCCTCCTGATTCATATCTTCTGATTCCCAGTTGACCAGACGTGTTTTTCCTTCGCACAGGCCGGTTTGTTCTGTGCCATGACCCCAGAGAGCGCATGGGGAACATAAGGCGCTTCCAGGAAAGCAATCTCTTCATCGGTCAGTTCCAGTTCCGTTGACCTCACCGCTCCATCCACATGATGGAATTTGGTGGCGCCGACAACAGGGGCAGTCACTTTGGTCAGCAGCCAGGCCAGAGACACCTCTGTCATCGTGACGCTGCGCTTTTCCGCAATCTCGGACACCCGGTCGATAATGATGCTGTCCTGCTGCGCAGTGGCGTCGTATTTGAATCTGGCATAGGCATCTTTCTGAAGACGTTCCGAGGTTTCACCTCGCCTGCGGGAGAGCCTTCCGGAAGCCAGAGCACTGTAAGGCGTCAGTGCAATGCCTTCCTCATCACAATACGGTACCATTTCCCGCTCCTCCTCCCGGAAGATCAGGTTGTAATGGCCCTGCACTGAGATGAACTTTGCCCAGCCTTCCTTTTCCGCCATCGCATTGGCCTTGGCAAGCTGCCACGCATAGCAGTTGGAGATGCCGATATACCGGACCTTGCCGGCCTTCACCATTCGGTTCAGGCCGTCGAGGATGTCCGCGATCGGCGTCTGCCAGTCCCACATGTGATAGATATACAGATCGACATAATCCATACCCAGATTCTGAAGACTTTTGTTCAGCATGCGCTCAATGTGCTGCTGCCCGGTAACTCCGCTTCCGATCTCTTCCTCGGTGCGCGGCAGAAACTTGGTGGCCACGACCACCTCATCCCGCCTGGCAAAATTCCTCAGAGCCTTTCCCACGTACTGTTCACTGGTGCCGCTCTGATAGGCAATCGCGGTGTCGAAGAAGTTGATGCCGCTTTCCAGCCCATGGCGGATGATTTCCCGGGAGTGCTCCTCGTCCAGAGTCCATGCATGCTGACCCTGGCCTGCGTCACCAAAGCCCATGCAGCCCATGCAGATGCGCGATACGGTCAGTTCAGATTTTCCCAGCCTGGTATACTTCACAGCTTTCATGCCTCCAAAAGTCTGGTCAGACATTGATACGTCAGGTCATATGCGGATTGATACACATAGGGAATCCCGGCCTGCTCCATGGCAGTCCGCTGCTTTTCCGTCACGCTGGTATAGGGATAAATGCCATAAATGAATGGGAAAAAAGCATACAGAAATCTTTGCCGGTCAGCATGATCCATTTCGGGCACATACTTTCGGATCATCTGCTCCACCGTTTTCAGCGACGCACCAAAGGACACCTTGAATTCCGCCAGCCGTTCCGAGCGGGAATTCGCTTCCATTTCATACAGATTCATGGACAGCAGACGCAGAAGGCGGGGATGGTCCGTCAGCGTCCTTGCCAGCACATCTGCGACTTCTTCCCGGGGCATGGCTTCTTTCCGCGCCATCACAGCCTGCATTTCCGCCACCCAGGCGTCATACTCCCTTGCCAGCAGCGCCAGGAAAATTTCTTCCTTGGTCTCAAAATACAGATAGATTCCCGTGCGGGTCAGCGTCGTGGCTGCCCCGATTTCCTTCAGCGTAATTTCCTTGAATCCCCTGGACTCATACAGTTCCGCACAGGCATTGATGATTTCTTCTTTGCGCGCTTCTGTCAGCTGCGGCGATCCTCTGGACATCTGCATACCTCCCACAGTTAAAATGACACCGTGTCATTTATTCAAAGTATATCTCTAAAATGACACGATGTCAAGAATGATTATTTCGTTTTTCTGCATCGCTCTGCAAGACCGAAATCCTGTCTTTTGTTCGCTCACAAGCATGGCTTTTCTATTTGATTCGATCCCGCCAGACCGTTTGATCCGGCGGTCTGTATTTGCACCCCTGTTTCTTGAGGTTTCGAAACAATGCAGTGATCTTCGCCGGCTGTTTTGGCAGCCGTTTCCCCTGATGACCCTATGGTGATGATTCCACTGTGCCTCGGATGAACCTGCAGCCTCTGCCTTCCCTCATATTCTCTGTTTCCAGCGGTATACGCCGCACTTTTTGACAGAGGATGCTTTGTTGGCCGGTTCCTGATACATTGATTCAGAAAAGAAAAAGGTTGACAGAGACTTTTTTCCCTGTCAGCCTTGCCTCAGGTCCTGTTATTCCACCGTCACGGAGAGCGTCACCTGTTCCAGCTCTGGCGCAAGATCCCGCTCCGGAGTCATCTCCAGGTACGGAAGTCCGGTCTTTGCCCAATGCAGCCGACGGAGTCCCGGCTGACGGTGCAGTGTTCTGCCCTGTGCATCATGCGGAACGGCATGATAGGACATCACAATATCTCCGCTCTCCCGGTCCACCACAAAATTATTGTGTCCAGGTCCAAATTCATTCGGCACGCTTTCCTTGGTCAGAAGCGGATAGCCGATAACTTCCCATGCATCCGGATCCAGAAGGTTCTCTCCGCTCTTTGCCCGCAGCAGCCCTACATCATACAGGTCCGCCATACCGGTGGATGATCCTGAAAAGGTCACCAGCAGATCATCTCCGTTCCGGATCATATAAGGGGCTTCATCCACTTCGGTTTCCATTCGGTCCCATCCGAAATCCGGTCGTATGACTCGGGTGATGGGGCTGATGATCTGCCAAGGCTTCTCTGGGTCAATGACTGCAATGCGGATATCCGCCGGTTCGATCACCTGTTCCCCTCCCTGCATGGTAATTCGCCTGTCCGACCACATCACATAATCCCGTCCGGCGTCCTGGAAATAAGTCATGTCCAGTGTAATGCCTTCTTCCTGAAGCCGTCTTCCGTCCGCCCGGACCATGGTGTACGGCTCGCTCCAGGCTTTCCTGTCCAATGGATCCCCATTGCAGATCAGGACCACGGAAAATACTTTTGTCCAGATTCCTCCCGGGCAGGTTGCAGTCAGCATGCAGAGTCTTCCGCCAATTTCATGCAGTTCTGCCGCCCAGGTCCCGCGGAAGGTTTCTCCCACAGGAAGCTTCAGGTCCGCAACGATCACCGGGTCCGCACCGAAAACATCCTCTATACGGTCAGCACAGCGGAGCACGATATGCTCTCTTCCACTGGAAGAAAGGTAGTATTTTCCCCGGTACCATGTTACACAGGGATCCGACATGCCTGTATGCATTTCCGGATCATTGATATCCCAGGCATTCATCCCGCCGAAACTCAGCTTCATGGGAAAACGCCACGGACTTCTCCTGATTCTCCCCTGCACCGTATACACACCGGGTTTATCCGCAGGTATTTCTTTCAGCTGCTCCAGGTTCCAGTCCACACGTTTGGCATGCTCCGATCCGTCACTGTAGCAGCAGACAGCCTTCGGAAGATCTTCCGGACGCAGGACAGTTCCCCTCCTGATTTTCATTTCCGGCAGCCGGACAGAAACATGCTCAATCACGTCCAGATAGTCCCGGATTACCCGAAGTTCATCATCCTGGATTTCCAGAATATTGCCCGGAACACACCCGGGTATACCAAAGTCCCTGCAGGAACGCACGGACGTTTCTTCCCTTGCGCTGATTTCTCTGATTTCCTTCAGGTTTTCCGTCCATCCGCACCGTATTCCCTTCTCTTCCTCCCATTCCAGCCGATAGCTGCAGCGTTCCGGGGAGTAAATACATTTTGGATGACGGAGACTCTTTTCGGATACTTTCAGAAAACCTTCCTCGGTATAGTGCACCAGATCCGGAGAAGAGAAGAGCATGATACTGCCCTTCGTTTTCCTGTCCGGGGCATTCTGATTGCAGCGAACAGCACAGACACCGAAAGAACCGTCACCTTTCCGGAAAAGCCATGGATCAATCAGTGTTTTGGTGGTTCCTTTCGGGTTGCCCTCATCATATGCAGCATGTGCAAACAGAATGCCCGTATTATTTCGAAGGGGATGAAACGCTTCTCCATCCTCAGACCATGCCAGATGCATGGCCTGCTCCCAGTCACACAAATACCCCACATGGCCTGGATAATTGCTGTCCGGATACGTTCCTGTTCCGGGTTTCGTATAACAGAGAATGTATGCCATATTTTTTCCCTACCCAAATCGTCTCAGCCTTTGATACCGGATGTCACCTGGCCTGCCACGAAATATTTCTGTCCGAAGATGTACAGAATCAGCATTGGAAGCATGGAAACAGCAGCTGAGGAAAATGCAAGCGAATAGTTGTCCGTCCGGTTGCCGATAAAGATCGCCAGACCGTTGGACAGTGTCCGCATGGAGGACTTGCTCGCCACAATCATCGGCCAGAGAAGGTCATTCCAGCAGTTGTTAATGCTCAGAAGCAGAACGGTAATCATGGTAGGCTTGATCAGAGGCAGCATAATTTTTGCAAAGATGCCGAACTCGTTCATACCATCAATTCTCGCTGCATCCTCCAAATCCTTCGGAAGGCCTTCAAAAGCCGAGCGGCACAGGAAGACCCAGTAGGCAGATGCAATCTTCGGAACAATCAGGCCCCAGTAATTATTCAGCCATCCCATGTAATACACTTCCAGATAAAGGGGCACCATAACCACCTGGAAAGGAATCATCATGGTTGCGAGGAAAAGAAGGAACAGAACATTCTTTCCCCTGAAACGGAAACGTGCAAAAGCATAGCCGGCAAGTGCATTGACAAACATGGCAGGAATGGTGGTCCCGATCGCATAGATGGCAGTATTGATGGTCATGCCCATGAAGTCAATCTGCTTGAGTACATTGGCCCAGTTTTCCGGGAAATGGTTGGCAACCGGGAAGTATTTCGGAGGATAACTCAGGACTTCCGGATCACTCTTGAATGCTCCAAGACACATCCAGAGGAGCGGAGCCAAAAGGACGAAAGCAAAGGCCAGAAGGAGAAGAAAGATCGGGATATATTTGATCAGACGGATCAGCCGCACAGAGAACGGAGCCTTGCGAATCCGCTCAGGGGCCTTGCCGCGTTCGACAGCCTCATCGTATTGCATCTTTCTGCCCCCTTTCAGTCGCTCGTTTTATTCATAATGGTGTACATGACAATTGTGACAAACATGATTCCGGCAAACAGGAACTCACTCATGGCCGTCGAGTATCCCATCTTATTCATGGAATTGAATGCCTGATCATAGATGTACACCACCATGGTGGTTGTCGAGCGGCTGGGTCCTCCGCCCGTCATGGTATAGACAATGTCGAACATCTGCAGGGAACCGATGATTCTGGTCATAAGCAGGAACCAGAAAGACGGCATGATGCTCGGCAGGGTCACCGAGAAAAACTGGCGCACTTTCCCGGCCCCGTCCATGGCAGCAGCCTCAAACAGGGAATCCGGTATATTCTGGATCGCAGAAACCAGAATGATGGCCGAAATACCAAAGGTTTTCCATATGGCCACAAACACAACCACATACAGCGCCGTGGTTGTATTGTTCAGCAGATTGGCATCCCGCGTTCCCAGAAGCTTCAGCCAGTACGTGAAAATACCGATATTGGAGTGAAGTACGAGCTGCCAGGTCACGCCGACTGTCACGGCAGATGCCACAACCGGAAGGAAGTAGATGCTGCGGAACAGCTTGTTGAGCGGCGTGTTCTTCGCCAGCAGTGCCGAGAGAAAAACACCGATGACCATCTGGAGAGGCACTTCAATGAGTGTATACTTGAGCGAAATGCCGACACTCTGTATGAATCTCCGGTCAGAAAGTGCTTTTGTATAATTGGAAAATCCAACAAACTCCGCCTTGCTGATGTCGACGCCCATTTTCTGGGTACTGACGAAAAAGGAGCCGATCATGGGAACAATGCAGAAAACAATCAGCAGGAGTGCAGCCGGCATGATAAAGAGGTACGCTGTTCTTTCCAGTTTCCTCTCAAAGGATTTCGGCCTCACTTTTTTTCTGTTGACAGCAGTCACTGCATCCACCTCCTGGAATCGAAAATGAAAAGACAGAGGGATACCGGAAACCCGGCATCCCCCGGCCACAAACCATCAGTTCATTAGTTGTAATACTCTGCAATATAGTCTTCGAGGTCCGCCTGATAGTCCGCGAGGAAGGCCTGCACATCATCATAGGTGGGATTTTCAGGACCGTTGAACACCCAGTTCTCAACATAGTCACCCTGTGCGCTTGCAGCATCAGAGAAGAAAAGTGTTCCGGGAGCCGTGAACATCTGAACCTGAGCAGTTTCCGTCGGGGTCAGGTCAACCAGCACCTTCTCAGCCTGATATTCAGGGCTGTTGACGGTGGGCAGATAAGCGTTGAGATAGCACATGGAGATGGACCATTCAGCATTCGGAGTCATGCCGCTGTAATCCACATTCTGTGTGACTTCCTGCGCTTCAAGTCCGGAACCGGTGAACCACCAGTCGATGAACTTGTAGGCAGCCTTGGCCGTTTCATCGGTCGCAGAAGTGGTCATCATGAAGCAGTTCAGATCACCCAGAGCCCAGTCGTCCAGGTCGTCACCTTTGGCCGTGGGGAGCTTTGCAATGCCATAGTTGACTCCGGAAGCATCCAGAGTGCCCTTGAGCCATCCGCCGTTGGTCATGACGCCGATCTGTCCGGCAGCCATCATCGAGTCGATGTCGCGTTCCTTGGGATTGTAGCCTGCATCATACAAATTCTTCATCCAGATCAGAGCATCTGCCAGAGCCTGGTTGTCAAGCAGATTTGCCTTGAAGCCGTTTTCTGCATCTCCGACGATCATGTAATCAGTGCCGAAGCGCTGGATCACGGACTGATTCTGTCCGTTGTAGCAGTAGAATAAACCGGATCCATAGATGGGCTTTTCAGCCGTGGACAGGGCACTGATTTTTTCAGCGGCAGCCGTCCAGTCAGCAAACGTCTTCGGGAGCTCTTCGATGCCTGCAGCAGCGAAAAGGTCCTTGTTGTAATACATCATGTAGGTGGAAATCTGGAAAGGAATGCCATAGAGTTCTCCATTGTTGTAAGCCATGCTCAGATAAGCATTGGAGAAATCCTCTGCCTTCAGGGAAGTATTGTCCCAGATGTCGCTGATCGGACGCATGTAAGCAGCGTACTTGTTAAAATCATTGACATTCAGAAGGATCAGGTCGGCGGCTTCTCCGGTTGGCATAGCCGTCTGCAGCATATCGCCAAAGGATGTGGTTCTGGTCATATCGATGAAAACTTCATCCTGGCTGTTGTTGAACTTCGTCACCAGTGCCTGAAGAGCTTCGCCGTCGCCTCCAGTCCAGCTGTTCCAGAAAACGACAGTGGTCTTTCCGCCTTCAGCGGAAGCGCCAATTGCTGTCAGCCCGACCAGCATGGTCAGAGCCAGCATCAGAGCCAAGAACTTTTTCATAATCGAGTCCTCCTTCGCAATCTATCGATCATCGCCGCATCCGCGGCGTTGTCGCCCATTCACCAGATACTTCATCCGATTCCTTTGCTGTCTTGCTCAAGATCCGGGGAGCATTTTCATGGATCCTGCATTTCGATGTGTTTTCTGGTTTACTTTAACGTTGAAGTATATATATCATTTTCAAATCCGATTGTCAAGCGTCAGAAATATATTCTTTTTTGATGCGGTCATGCCCGATCATCTTGTGGTATAATCCATGGCATAACTTTCCTATCCATCCATACAGACACCTTGAAAGGGTGAATCACATGGTTCCCAGCCGTTCAAAGAAGCGTGTGACACTTCAGGACGTTGCGCGCGCCACCGGCTACTCTGCAACTGCGGTATCACGTGCACTGAAAGGCATGCCGGATATCAGTCCGGAAGCCACCCGCCGTATCCGGAAAGCTGCAGAAGAAATGCATTATGTTGCCAATCAGTCCGCCGTTTCTCTGCGCTATGGGAGGTCCAATACCATTACCGCGATCCTCACCGACCTCGTCAATCCTTTTTTTACCTCCATGTCAGCCGAGATCCAGAGTGCAGCTCAGGAAAAAGGATATACGCTCACCATCCTTTCTTCCCAGGGGACAGCAGGCCTTGAACTGGAACTCGTCCGCCAGGCCGTCTCACGCCATACCGATGGTATTCTTCTGTTCCCGTCCTGCGAAAGCGAAAAAACCATTCAGTATCTTGAGGAAATGTCTGTACCATTTGTCCTTCTGGCCCATGACTTTCCTCCCTATGAAGCGGACTGCGTTGTCATCAATGACGAGCTTGCCGGCTTTATGGCAACAGAACATCTCATTCAGGCCGGATGCAGAAATCCTGCCTTTGTCAGTGCCTCTGCCGATGCCCCTTCTTTTGAGGGTCGGCGAAACGGATACGCCAATGCATGCATCCGGTATGGTCTGTCTGAAAACGCCGGAAAAATCGTCATCATTCCTGATCTGAACGCATCGGCCATTCATCGCAAGGATACGCTCCTGGCCGCAACGGAATCCCTCCGGCGTCTCAGAGACAGCGGCGTTGACGGTCTCTTCCTCTTCTGTGACGTCGAAGCATGGTGTGTGGCAGAAATTCTCCGCCTTCAGGGATTCCGTCCCGATACCTTCTCCATTACATCAATCGATAATATTGCCGGCAATATCCTCTTCCCTGCACCCTTGTGCAGTGCAGACTGCAGCATTGAGACTCTTGCAAAAACAGGTGTGGAACTGCTTTCCAGCCGGATTCTCGGAGATACATCGGAACCAAAAAAAGTCGTCTCACCTGTTCACATGGTCTGCAACGGAACATGTCGGCTCCATCGCAGGGATACATCCCTTTTCCGGCCGTCTCTTTCCCGGTAATCCCGCAGGTCCGGCTTTGCGAAACAAAAAGCACGCCGGTGCTTCTTTCTGCCTTTGTTTCATGAGACTGTTCTTTTCTTTCTCTGACAGACTCTCCGAAAGAAACATCCGCTCCGGGCAGTTGTATCTGTACCTTATCTCTGGTATCATGGGAACAGCTTCATCCAAATCCAAAAGGCACACCATTTCTGCAGGATGTCCCAAAATATACTCCGAGAGGAGGCTCTCCATGTCCTATCCCAGACCCCTGTCCGAAAAATCCCTTGCCAGACTCTATGATCAGTCCGGTCTTTCGCAGGAACAGTCTGATTATCTGCACAAACTGTTTGCGGCCTGCGCAAACCTTTATGGTTCCATTGATCTGCGATCCGTCTGGAATCTTTACAGAGAAGAACTCAAGGCACAAAAAATCCGTAAAAAAGATCTCATGGCCTTCTCCGGAATTGCAAGGCGGGAAACCCAGCCCTATTACATATTCGAAGTCGATGAGATCTACATCGGGGAAACACGTGCAGATATTGAGCGGGAGATTGTCTCAGGCCTGCTCATTGGGGCCGGATACGGCAAGAACATGTCGTTTTATCTGCTGCAAGATTCCCGCAGCCCGATTCCCTGGTATTATGCCAAAAACATTCTTGATTTTGCAGAACCGGTGCTTCCTCCTGAAGGCCAGTTCCTGCAGACCTATCTGGGTACACTGAAAGTCACTGCCAGCGAATATGCTCCTGAACACGGAGCACGTGTGCCCTGTGAAAACAGAGGGAAAACACTGAATCAGTTTTCCTTTCTGAACCGTATGGAGCGCTTTGACGAATCATATTATGCATCAAAGCCCGCTGAATTGAAGCATCTCCATGAAGAAACGGCCGGAACGGAAGCCGAGAAGATCGTCCGGCAGTACTGGCAGAGAGAACGCATTGGTCACATCGACTCTTCGACATCACTGAAGTGGGTTCTGGAGGAGCTTAATGAAGTTGGGGTCGAGCTTTCCGACAAACAGCTTAACAAACTGGTCCGTCTGCTCCAGGACTTCCACAATGGTATGCATCTCTGGTGTGCGCTGGGCTGGCGGCCTGTTGACCTCGTATCCGTGTTGCCTCCATCGATGCCCAAACAGATTTCTTTCGGTCCCAACATGCAGAAGCAGTTTGCAGAAGGAAGCCTGAATAAGGAAGAACTGGTCCGGATGTTACATGAGCAGGGCATTGAAGTCGTTGACTGACACTTTTTCCTGCAGGAATCGTTCTGCGTCCCGGATCACCTGACAACAAGAAACAGCACAGACTCCATGTGGAGAGTCTGTGCTGTTTCTTGTTGTCAGGGCAGTCTGCCGATACGGGCTGCCCTGTATCTTGGATTACCCACCTGCTGTCTTATTCTTCCTTTTCAAAATCAAGGAATGAAAGCTGCACACCCTGCAGGGGAAGATTCCTTTCACCCTGGAAAGGAATCTGTTCATGCTCCAGCAGAAGATCTGCCAGTTCCCTGGCTGTCATGGCATCCGGGGCTTCTGTCATGCTGGCTTCAATGGGTACTTCCACCCATTCCCCATTCCCTTCTTCATCCTGGAAAACAGGCATGCCCAGCTGAACAGCATTGGAAAGGACGCCTTCCTCCTCCCAGGTCTCCTGAATTACTTCATTACGGGCTTCCGCTTCCTCTCCAACGCCTTCCATGCCGGGCATGCAGAGCTGTTCACAGTTCAGTTCCTGTGCCTGTCCCTGTCTTTCGATACAGGACAGGGCTGCGTGCATCCCATAGGCACGGCAGAGCCACTCAGCCGCAGCAAATACATCGCTTCGGCGCATATGGCCTGTCAGACGGATCCCTTCCTCGGGTCCGGCCAGCCCGCCCGGAGCCGATGTGAAAAGCAGTTTCCCCGTGAACGGACAGGGTGTGTCATAAAACTCCCGGATTACGGAGGCGTTATCCATGAAGAGATCCAGAGCAAGGCGCTGAAGCGTGTACACAGCGGCATGGGAGGTATAGTTTTTCCCTCCTGCCGTCAGAAGCCAGACTCTTCCCCTGCCCACACCTGTCAGTTCCTCTTCCAGATCCTGAAAAACCGCACGGTCCGCCTTTGTGTGCATCAGACCCTGCTTCTGCATCAGATCCAGAAGGTCGAGAGCCGCTACATCCTCATCCGACAGCGAACCTCTGCTCTGCAAAAAGGCAAGAAGCTGTTTCCCCTTCCGGTGAGTTCCCAGAAGTGCCTCCCATGCAGTCATACTTTTCCTTCTTTCTGTCGGTACTCGCATACATACTGAATAGTAGTTTAGCATGCCCCCCATGATCGGACAAGACCATCCTGTGCGGTCGGTTTTCCGTTTCCTGTCCTTTCCCTCTGTCATCCGTTGGAAAACGGTGTTTTCCGGGAATATGCAGAAATTATCTGTAGAAAACCGATGTATGAATGCGTAAAGTGTTATCAATTACACCCGGAATACCCGCCATCTTACCCAATGCGTACAGAACTGAATCTTTGTTCTCAGAAAGGAACGAACAGTCTATGGGAAATTACCGGAATTTCAAACTGGTCACCTATTTTGTCGCGCATGCAGCAGCCCGCATCAAGAAAGAAGAACTGGAAAACCAGATTGCCTTTCTTGAAAAATATATGCGTCTGGATAAAGTCTATCTGGAACCATGGCGCGGTGAACTGGCCTCGCATGAGCAGATCGAGATGATCCGCGATGTCTTTCACACGCACGGTGTGGAGGTGGCAGGCGGCCTGACAACCGTTATTCCGACTCCGGAAGGAGAAGACCCGAAACCGCGTCTATTTGACACCTTCTGCTACAATCATCCCGGCATGCGCAAAACGCTGCGTGAAGTCAGCACCTTTATCGGTGAACATTTTGACGAGTTTATCATCGATGATTTCTTTTTCACGGACTGCACCTGCCCTGCCTGCGTGCGCGAACGTGATCTCTTCAACCAGAAGCACCATACCACAGGGTGGGAAGCATACCGCCTGAATCTCATGAAAAAAGTCAGCACAGAGGATGTCATCGGTCCTGCGAAAGCCGCGAATCCAAGATGCCGGATCACCATCAAGTATCCCAACTGGGCAGAAAGCTATCAGGAAACCGGGTACAATCCTGCTGCCCAGCGGCAGCTTTTTGACCGGATCTACACGGGCACGGAAACCCGTGATCCAGTCACCACGGACCAGCATCTTCCCCGTTACCTCTCCTTCTCCCTGATGACCTATTTCGAATCCATGTGGCCCGGACACAACGGAGGCGGGTGGTTCGACACCTTTGACACCCATGTCACAGACCACTATCTGGAGCAGGCTTATCTCACAGCTTTTTCCAAGCCGCAGGAAATCATGATGTTCTGCTTCCAGTCCCTGCAGGACAACATGTACACGCCGGTCCTCGGTTTCCAGCTGGATAAACTGGATGCCGTCCTGGATCATGCCGGTACGCCAGCAGGCATCTCCTGCTATCTTCCCGACAACTGCCAGGGAGAGGATAATATCCAGGATTTTCTCGGTATGAATGGTTTCCCCATTCTCTGCACGCCTTACTTTCCCCAGGGAGCCCACCGCATTCTCCTCACACGCTCCTCCGCCTGTGACCCGGATGTTCTGTCCAAGCTCGACAAATATCTCCACGGAGGCGGCACGGCCCTTGTCACCACCGGTTTCTGGGAAGCTCTCCAGGGAAAGGGAATGGAAAACCTGACTTCCATCCGCCTGCGCGGACGCAGGGTTTCCGGCTCCGCCTACCGCGTGGAAGAGTTCTCTCCCGCCGGCTGGCCTGCCTGCACCTTCCCGTCCGCATCCGGTTCCATCTCCATCCCAGTCGCCGAGTTCCGCAACAACGCCACCTGGGCTGTTGTCAAACTCCTCCATGGCGAGGAAAGCTACGGACTCCTGCTGCGCGATGACTATGCACGCGGTCATCTCTGGACGCTTGCAGTCCCGGATGCCTTCCCGGACCTGTATAACCTGCCTGCCCCGGTGATCAGCCGCATCCGCCAGGCTTTCCCGGTTCAGGGTGTCTGGCTTGAAGGCGGGACACGCATCAGCCTGTTTGTCTATGACAATGATACGCTGATTCTCTACCCGTATGTCATGGACGGAGTCCAGCGTCAGGTGGTCCGTCTTCATGTGAAGCATGCCGCAGCCCTGATACCAAAGCCCGGAGAAAGGGAAATCGCACCGCTCTATACCCTGCAGGACGAAGCCGTTTTTGAGGTTCCTGCTGTGCCCGGGAAATTCACGCTCTACCAGATTGTCCGGGATGTGTCCCGCTGATCAATAGGATGAAGGAGGCCCTTTATGGAACTTTCACACCGCAAAGCATCTGCAAAACTGCGCTTTCTCCGACCGGACGGAACGCCGCTGGCCAACTGTCCCGTTTCTCTTGACCAGACAGGCCACAGCTTTCTCTTCGGGTGCGGGATTTTTGACAGCGTTCAGCTTTTCCGTGAGAGCAGCGAAGAAAAGCAGGACATCATCCGGAAACGGATTGACAAATGGCTGAAGCTTTTCAACTACGGCACGCTTCCTTTCTACTGGGGCCGTTATGAGCCGGAAGAAGGCAAAACGGCGAAAGAGGAGACGCTCCAGGCGGCCCACTATCTGCGTGACCGCGGCGTCACGCTCAAGGGACATCCCCTGTGCTGGCACACTGCCTGTGCCCCGTGGCTGCTGAAGTATTCCAATGAGGAAATCATGCGCCGCCAGCTTGACCGCATCACCCGCGATGTCACAGATTTCAAGGGCCTGATTGATCTGTGGGACGTCATCAATGAAGTCGTCATCATGCCCGAGTTCGACCGGTATGACAATGCAGTCACCCGTCTGTGCATTGAAAAAGGCCGTGTCGGCCTGGTGAAGGAAGTCTTTGCCCAAGCAAAAGCGGCCAATCCCGAAGCCACGCTGCTCATCAACGATTTCAACACCAGCCCCCGTTATGAGCAGCTCATTGAAGACCTGCTTGAAGCCGATGTTCCGATCTCGGCCATTGGCATCCAGTCTCATCAGCACCAGGGATACTGGGGTGCCGACAAGCTGAACGATGTGCTCCAGCGCTTCTCTCGTTTTGGTCTTCCGATTCATTTTACCGAGAACACACTGATTTCCGGCGCGATTATGCCTGCCCATATTGTGGACCTCAATGACTACCAGGTCGATGAATGGCCCTCAACCCCCGAAGGCGAAGAACGACAGGCCCGGGAAATCTCAGAGATGTACAGCATTCTTTTCGCGCATCCGCTCGTCGAAGCCATCACAACCTGGGACTTCACCGACGGCCTCTGGCTCAAGGCACCCTCCGGTTTCCTCCGTTTGGACGATTCGGAAAAGCCTTCGTATGATGCTCTCCATGACCTGATTCACGGTGCATGGGAAACCCATGCCTCCCTGGCGACTGATGCCGACGGCTGTCTCTCCGTCACCGGATTCAAAGGCAGCTATGTCCTGACAGTAAAGGACAGCACACTGCCTCTCTCCCTGACAGAAAACACGGATTCTGTCAGGACCTTCTCTGTCGGCTAATCTGTTCTTCCTTACCTGTTCCGCGTTCCCTTTTTCACAAGGGGAACGCGTTTTTCTGTGCAGAAAAGGGGGTGCGCCTGAGCGCACCCCTGCTGACATGTCTGTTCAGTTTTCGGCGCTGTCCCCACTTTCCTGCACCTTCCTGTACTGAACCGGTGTCAGTCCGGTCATCTGCTTGAACCGTCTGGTAAAGCTGCCCGGATCATAATAACCGACCTTCACACCGATTTCCCGGACAGGCATATCCGTCTCCCGCAGAAGTTTCTTGGCGGCCTCAGCACGCAGGAGGCTCAGATAATCCAGAGGAGACATATGCATGCTTTCCTTAAACGCCGTGGACAGGCGGGTCGTGGAGAGATCAAAGGATTCCGCAATGGCGGACATGGAGATTTCCGGATCCTGATAATGCGCATCCATGTAGGCCACCACCTGCGGAATGACATTTTCCTCTGCCTGCACTTCCTGCCGCCTGACTGTTCCGGACTGCAGAATGCGCTGACACAGCCCGCGCAGCAGTTCGTTCAGGTCATCAATGGACTGACAGGAGGTCAGGGAAAAGATATTGTACATTTCACGGGCATCCTGCATGGTCGACAGCTCGGAAGCATGCTCCCGGATCAGCGTATCGATGACGTCATTGTAGATCATGCGGAAAGCAAAGGGAGACATGTTCGTTGTCTTCAGAAAGCCCACAAGCTCCGCCATCCGCGCGTCCAGCAGTTCGGAATTTCCCAGCACCACAGCCTGGGAAATGGACGCAATCAGTGTCCGGGCTTTGGGCAGTACTTCCTCCATGTTATGGGAGATGTCTTCATAGGCCATGACACCATCCCCGGTAATAAACCGGTTGTCAAAGGCTGTTGCTGCCTCCAGATACGCAGCAGACGCCCGCGCATCTTCCGTCTGGAGTCCAGAAATCGCCACGGTATAATGGCTTCCTCCGGTGGAAAGCTCTCTGCAGAGTGCATCTGCAAGCTCCTTTGGAGCCTCTCTCCTGTCCGAAAAGATCAGGTAAAGGTTGGCCCGGATGGCCACAAGCTCTGAAGCCATGACCGTCGATCCCTCCGGAGCAGGAAGTTCCGAAAGTTCCTCACCTTCCTGCAGGCTGGCAAGCAGAACCGCATAGTATTTTTTGCGGATATCATAGCCAATCTGTGCTGCAGCGCGCACAGCTTCCTCTTTGGTTTCAAACCTTCCCTTGATAAACTGAATCACAAAAGCATGACGCTGCATGGGAAGAGCATTGGACAAACGTGTCGCCAGTTCCGTATTGGACTGTGCAAGGGCCTGGATTCCGCTGGAGATATCCTTCAGTTCATCCCGCACACCGCTTCCTTCTGTATTTGGCAGAAGACTTGAGATTTCACGGATCGGACGTACATGCCTGGTGGCCAGGAAAATGGCCAGACAGATGCTCACAAACCCGATCGCAGAAAGAATCAGGAGGATACGAATCTCCGCCCCGTGCACCGTGTTTTCCAGGGCAGATTTCCGAAGCACGGTGACATACCGCATATTCCAGTCGAGCGGTTCTGTGGCAAGCACCCTGTACACTTTCCCATCCTCTGTAATCTCATCGGCTCCTTTGCTCAGACAGTCGCGCACGGCATCTGCACTGACCGGAAGATCGCGGCTTCCTGCAAGCAGACGGTCTTCAAAGAGGATCAATGTGTGGACATCCGTGTCGATTGCATCCTGGAACATGGTTCTGTACGTCTCCTGCTTCACCAGGAAGAGAATCGTGCCACGGCTGCTCTTCGGACTTGCTCCGAGCGGAAGGATAAACGTCACCACTTCCTGTCCGGATGCATCCATGAGACTCGAGGAAACATGCTGTGACGGAAGAATGGTCAGCCGGTTGACATTTTCAATCAGGTTCAGCAGAACTTCCGGTTTTGTTTCCTCATACTGCATCATTTCTGTAAAAAGCCGTGTGGTCATGGAAGCCGAAGAAGAGTACAGATGATCCTCGCCCGCATAATGAACATACAGCTGGTCGCAGAAACTGTTGGTTGCCGTGTAGGGCATCAGCTGGCGCTGAAGATCATAGGCCTTCCAGGGTTCCTTTTCATAGCTGAACGGAAGAATATAGGGGGAGAGGCCAATCTGTTCTGCCGTGTGCATCATGCCATCCACATATTCCCCATGCTGCTGGGCTATCCGGTTCAGACGATTGAGCTGAGTCGTCTGCAGTGTTTCGCTCACCTGGCGGTTGACATAACGGGTCAGATATAAAGTCAAAACAGAAAAGACTGCGATCAGCAGGATCAGGTAGCTCAGGGCATAACGCAGAAATACCTTGGAGGGTCTTCGCATTGCGTGTGTCACGCTCACACCCCTCTCCACCGGTCATAGATGGTCTGGTACAGCTGCCTGTATTCCTCGGCTCCTGCATCCTGAAGATCACGAAGAAAAGCATTCCAGCGCACTTCGTCCACACCCCTGGTCATAAATTCCACCAGAGCCTGGTCAATGATGCTCTTGAGGGTGTTCTTCAGCCGGTTCAGCCGTGCATTCTCTTCCGCATTTTTCTGCGCAACATTTGTCAGATACCGAAAGGATATCCTTTCCAGCACACCTGCCTCTTCATAGGCCTCACAGTATCTGCTTTTTTCCTGCCGGTGCCTGGCCGGCACATAGACGGATTCATACCAGGGTGAAGGAGCCATGAACTGACCGCATATCACCGGAACCGTCTTGTACAGTTCATTGTCTCCCGGAACATAGGCAACCTCGTATTTCCCGTCCTCGCGCAGCCGGAGGGTATCCCCGACTTTGCCATTCTGGGAAACCAGCATGTTCTCTGTTTCAAACTGTGCATCCAGCCACCGGAGGGCAGCATCCACATTGCTGCAGGTCACCGAAATGGCCGCTCCGAACTCAATGTCATCAATGATCCGTGGGAGTGCTGCTCTGACACCGTCAGCATGCACCGGAAGCATCAGCTGGTATTCCTCTGCAATCTCCGGTTTCAGTGCGGTATTTCCAAGACGCCAGTAACTGAACATGCCGGCTGATCCCTGATTGACCTTCGCACTCCAGATATTGCTGCCCTGGGTGATGCACTCCACATCCAGGAGATGCTCATCAATCAGGGTGTGCAGATACTGCACTGCTGGAAGGAAGTTTTCTTCCATTGGCGCGAAGTGAACCTTTCCCTGCTCATCAGCATAGACAAATTCTTCATTGAACGGAAGACCCCAGAAGGAAAAGAGGTTGTAGGTGCCCGT
>ONVN01000154.1 GCA_900321295.1 uncultured Eubacteriales bacterium | reverse complement strand
TACTCGGTATTTTATTTCATTTTCGCCAATCCATTAGTGACAGTGCTCATTGTTCAGTCTCTACTGTTTTATGAACACTGCCCTAAAGCGCGGGTCTTCAGAGAGAAAAGGAACAGGAAAGGATACAGGCAGGTCAGCTGGCGGAAGGAGACCAGGGCATGGCACCTGCAGTGACCGGGCTGTCCTTCAGGTTTTCCGAGAGCAGCCAGAACCGTGCATCCTCCAGGGCTTCCCAGAGCGGATAGGGTTCCGGCCCTCCTTCGATATATTCCTTCATATCGAGCAGGAAGGTACCGATGGCGTATTCGTCCCAGAGTGTATCGAGGAAGAGCTCTGCGGACCAGGTCTTCCGGAGTTCACGAAGCGACTGGGTATCCAGGCAGCGGTACTTTTGTGGGATTTCAGGCATCAGCTGCGTTCTTCCGAAACTTCCGTCAGCCTGAGCATGCAACAGAAGGCGGTCGGACCATTCCCCGCGGCTGCAGCGGAGGATCAGATGCCGGGAATACAGATAGGTGCGGTACTGGACAGGGGAAAAATCATAGATGGCGGTCTTGCCGGAATCATAGCGGATCAGAAGGATTTTCCGTGTCTGCTCCTTTTCTTCACCGGAATAGAGGGCACCGTACCGGGAATCGGATTCCAGGACCGGCGTGGTTGAGGACAGTCCCTGCAGAGTATATCCTTCACCTCCGGTCCGGAGCAGATGCCGCAGAACGGACGCGCCGTGATAATCATGAACCAGGGAAAGATAGGCGGACTGCGGCTCTCCGATCAGCCCCTTCTCCACGGCGGCCATGCCGGACTGCAGAAGGGGATGACGGATATACTGTTCGCAGCAGATGATCCTGGCGCCTTTCTGATGCAGGCTCCACAATTCCTGCAGTTCCTCCATGGACGCACCGACCGGTGTCTCCGTGATAACAGGCACGCCCAGGGAAGTCCAGTGCGCGGCGAGAGAAGCGACCTGTGCACGGTCCACGGCAATGACAGCGGCTTGCGGATGAAAAGCCAGAGCCTCGGCTTCGGATGTGAAGGCGGCTGCGCCAAGCCGACGCATATGGGCTGCTTTTTCCTCTGAACGGCACAGAACAGCGCAGGAAAACAGATCCGGATGGGTCATGGCAATACGGACAAAATACTCCGAACGATAACCCGACCCGACAATGAGATAGGGAAAACAGGCCATGGAATCCCTCCCTGCTTACCAGAGCGGGTGATCCGCATCTTCTGCACGGGCAAAAGGTCCGGGAAGAATGTGGATGCCCCGATGTTCCCCGAAATAATCCGAATCGAAGATAATATCGGTACCGTCGGGCTGCTCGTAGCGCTCTTCCGGTTCAAAGGCACGACCGAGGGTATCGGAAGAGATCATGGAGGCATGGAACGCGCCGAGATGTTCATAGACATTGGTGCGGAGGACCGGATGCCCGTCTTTCTCCTCCAGCTCGACATAAATCTTGCTCTGGTTATCCACCAGGTTATTCTTTTCATGTTTCCAGGCCTTTGCCCCGGAGAAATAGGCATTCCCGTCCGCCCATACCGGCAGCTTGCCTTCATGGGCCGGCGCGAGCTTTGCCATGTTCGGAACATCCGAGTCCATATCGAACTGCGCGATCCATTCATCATAGGTGGGATAATCATCCATGACATGGGTGCCGACCTCACGGTTCTCGGAGAAGGACTTATCTTCTTCGCTGTCGCTCATGACGGTGATATCCTCTGCAGGCCACTTCTGCACAAAGATATTGTTGTAGAAGCGGTCATCCCCGTGAAGAATGGTCATGAAGCCCATGACTTCGGTGCAGTGGGGCATGTGATAGGGTGTATAGCGAGGCCCCGTGCCTCCGCCGACACAGGTCAGGGCACCGCAGATCAGGTTATGCACCATGGCAACACCCTGGGTGGCCATGCGCAGCGTGGCTTCCGACAGGAGAATATTGTGGTCGATGAGCGTGGGACCGTGACCGACCTCCACAAAGATATCCTGGCTCATCATGCCGCCCTTGAGAGGCTTGGCAAAGGCAGGCTTCTGATTGTCATGCAGCAGGTTCTGGGTAATGCGCGTGCCCTGGGCTTCCCAGTCCGTCCAGATGCCCATGGTGCAGTGATGAATATGATTGCGCCGCATGATGACGTCGATGGCAGCATGCAGCTTGATCCCAGCAATCTCTGCGCCGCCCAGTTCCATCATGTTGTTGATGTGATGGATGTGGTTATCCTCAATGATGCTGAAGACAGAGCCCATGCGGCCGATAATGCCGCCCTGCTCACAGTGATGGATATTGTTGCGGCGGACGATATGACTGCCGACATTGGCCTTGGTCCAGCCATGATACTGGCCGCGGCATACCGCATCGCGCTCCATCTGGGTGGGACTCTTGACATGCTTGACAGTGAAGTAATGGTCATTGTCGGGGTCAAGATACTTGCCCAGGGAAATGCCGGCACACTTGCTGGCATAGATTTCACAGTCGGAGATAATCCAGCCCCGGGACCAGTGGGGACCAATCATGCCGTCCTGATAGGCTGCAGGGGGTGCCCAGGTGGTGGCAGCCTTGCAGATGGTGAAGCCGGACACGGTGATATAGCCGACACCGGTTTTGTCCGGCATGAAGCATTCACGGCGCACGTTGATTTCAACGTTTTCATGGTTCGGGTCAGCCCCCTGGAAATTGGCGTAAAGAACCGTGCAGTTTCCATCCTGCTCGCTGTACCATTTATAGATGGACTCCTCGGGTACCCAGGAGCAGGGATAGACCGCGCCTTCACGGCATTCCTCGATGGAGCCTGCCTCATAGAGCATGCGGTTGTTGAGGTAGACGCAGCCTGTATGCTTTGTTTTTCCGGCGAAATACCAGTCTCCGTATACATAGGTCGTATAAGGGTTGTATGCGCCGAAAATCGCGTTGTCGATGACGGCGCGCCACAGATTGCCGTCGAGATGTTCCCAGTTTTTGACTTCTTCCGCACCGGTGATCACAGCACCGAGGGGAACTTCACTCCGGTACGTAATCCGGTTATCCGGGGTGCCGGCATGAATCGGGTTGACATATTCACGGTACACACCGGGGGCGACCAGAACCGTGTCGCCGGGGAGTGCGATCCTGGCAGCCTCATTGATCCGGCGGAAAGGACGGCTCTGGCTTCCGTTGCCGTTGAGTCCAGCCTGGGCGTTGACATAAATCGTCATGGGGAGTTCCTCCGTTTATCTTCTTGTCCTGGCACTGCGGGCCGGGGTTGCTGAGTCAAGTATAGGAAGCGTGCGAACAAAAGTCAATTGCCACAACATGGACAAAACAAAAAGAAAAAAGCCTGCTCGGAGGCTTTTCCTGATATCGGCAATTGGCTGTGGTGCTCAGGAGTCCATGACATCCCAGATGGACATCTGATCGGAGGGTTCCTTCGAAGCGGGCTGTTTCCGGGGTCTGGCTGTCCTCTTTTTCTGGGCGGGCGGTTCCTGTGCTTCCTGTTTTTCCGAATCCTGGGCACGCAGGAGTTGGTCGGCCAGGGTGACAACACTCAGCAGTGTGCTGGACTGCAGGCTTCTGTGAGTAGCCTGTGCTGTCTTTTTCACAACATCATTGGCAGCTGCTTCCAGCCGGCGGATATACTCTTCCGAGTCAGTCGTCATAAAAGAACAGGGTTTACCTGCCACGAAGATGGTCACATTCCGCTTTTCCAAGATGCTGCCCCTTTTCTTATACAATATCGGTTGAAAGCTGCTGCCCGGCCGGGAGACACGGAAACTCCGGATTTCCAAAGCATATCATACGTAAATTCTCCTTCATCCATCATTTTCCTGCAGAATCGGTATTTTCAGACAGAAACAAGGTTGCGGGGGAGGAGGCAAACCGCTATACTTGCCCAGAAGGGATCAGGTAAACTGAAAGAAGCAGGGGGAAGCGCGTATGGAAAACCTGATATTTTCGCTGGAAGCGACCATGCCTGTGTTTTTGCTGATGCTGGCTGGCATGCTGTTCCGGCGCATGGGCATTTTTTCCGAAGGCTTCACAAAAGGAGCCAATACCTTCGTTTTCCGGATCGCACTTCCGGTGAACCTTTTTATCCAGCTTTCGGAAATCAACATCCGGGAGGTCTGGGATACCGGGTTTGTCCTGTTCTGTGCCCTGGCGACGGCTGCCAGTATTCTGATTGCCCTGCTGATTGCACGCTTCGCGGTATCGGAAGAGGTCCGCGGTGAATTTGTGCAGGCCAGTTACCGCTCTTCGGCATCTCTTCTGGGTATGGTCTACATGGGCAATCTGTACGGCGAGGCATCGATGGGGGCGCTGATGATGGTCGGTTCCGTTCCGATCTACAATATTGCAGCAGTGCTCCTTCTCTCCCTTCTCCGTCCCGGCGGAGGAAAAATAAAAAAAGGCCAGATGGCGGAAACGATCCGCAGTGTACTGACCAATCCGATTATCCTCGGGATTATGCTCGGATGCATTGCATCCCTCCTCCCGGTCTCCATGCCGGGGATTCTTTCCCGTGCGCTGTCCGATATCGGGAAAACGGCCTCACCCCTCGGCCTGATGGCCATGGGTGCGCAGGTGGAGTTCGGAAAAGTACGCGCCAGGGCAGGTTCTGCCATCCTTGCGTCCGTGCTCAAGCTGGCAGGTTTTGTCCTTCTTTTCCTTCCTCTGGCGGCAGCCCTTGGATTCCGGCAGGAAAAGCTTACCGCAATCCTGGTAATGCTCGGATCAGCAACCACGGTGACATGCTATATCATGGCCAAGAACATGGGGCACGACGGAACCCTGACGCAGACGGCAGTGATGATCACCACACTTCTTTCCTCTTTCACCATGACGCTCTGGGTCTATATCATGCGCAGTCTTGGATACATCTGAACCCTGGAAGCCAGCGAAAGAAACGGATTGACAATTTCAGCGGATTGGCGTACATTTTATCGGAAACATGGGATGCACCGGGGCTTCCGGTGAAATCCCTCAATCGTTCTCAGGAGGTAAAAAAATGAAAAACATTCGTATTCTGTCAGTACTTCTTGCGTGCATGATGCTCTTTTCTGCGGTCACTTTTGCGGCTGCAGAAGAAGAACCTGCAACCATTGACCTGACACAGCTCTTCGAGGAGACCGCTGACCTGGACCTGGAAAGCGAAACCAAGGCCCTGGACATTGCCAGCCTTGCATCCAAGTTCCTGAACTTTGCCGTCAACAATAATCTGACGGCCGGTGGCTCCGACGGCCTGCTCTCCCTGGTGACCAATGCGATTTCCGGCCTCAGCGGGGACACGCTTGCGAACTTCAAGACCAATTTCCTGGACAACATTGTGCCTGCCGTCAGCGGCCTGCTGAGCGGTGACAATTCGATCCTGTCCAGCCTCTCCGATGCACAGGGCCTTCTCTCCGGTGTTCTGGGGGATGGCGCTTCCGGCATCCTCGGTGCTGTCGGCGGTCTTCTGGGCGGCTCTGAAGGCGAGGGTGGATTTGACGCAGGCTCCCTGCTCTCCATGATCGGCATCAACACCGATTCTTCCTTCTCCCTCTCGGATATTTCCGGGATCTGGGATAACCTGAAGAACATCATTACTTCCGTTCTGCAGTAAGAACATCAAAGAAAACGAACCCTTCTGCCGGGACATGTTCCCGGCTTTTTTCATGCCCGGCCCGCTCGGAAAATGATTCCGCGATGGTCATTTCAAGACAGATATGGTATATTAGTTACAATTCACAAACCTTCAGGTAAAATGATGCAGCAGAATATGAAACGGAGGCAGTGCAATGCAGTATCAGGACATCATCAGCAGAATGACGCTCGCCGAAAAGTGCGGCATTCTTTCAGGAAAAGATGTTTGGCATACCCGGGAAGTCCCTACCGCAGGCATTCCGTCCATCATGCTGTCGGACGGTCCGTCCGGCCTGCGCAAGCAGGAAGGGGAAGGCGACCACCTGGGCCTGAATGCCAGTGTCAAGGCAACCTGTTTTCCTTCTGCGGCGACGGTGGCAAACAGCTGGGACCCGGAGCTTGCCGAAAAGGTGGGAGAAGCTCTGGGCAGGGAAGCGGCGGCCAAGGAAGTCGGTGTGCTGCTTGGACCGGGCCTCAATGTCAAACGCAGCCCGCTTTGCGGACGCAATTTTGAATACTTTTCGGAAGATCCCTATCTTGCCGGCAAGATGGCAGCTGCCTATATCCGGGGAATCCAGTCCATGGGTATCAGTGCATGCCCGAAACACTTTGCAGCCAACGCCCAGGAGATGCACCGGATGGCCAATGACTCCGTCGTGGATGAGCGTACGCTGCGGGAACTGTATCTGACCAACTT
>ONVN01000155.1 GCA_900321295.1 uncultured Eubacteriales bacterium | reverse complement strand
TTCTGCAGAGATCCCGAACCGTGATCGTTTCTTCTTCCCACAAAACCAGAAGAACAATATACTGCGTATAGGTAAGATTCAGTGGTTTCAGAAGAGGTGTATACCGTCCAACAACACGCCGTGCGCATGCATAGAGCGGAAAGCACAGCTGATGGTCCAGACGCAGAGCTTCATCCATGGTACTCCGCTCCTTTACAATATCATTACAGAAGGGCTTCCACGCATTTTGCAACATCTTTCATGTTGGCAGTCGGCTCAAAACGGGCAACAACATTTCCTGCCCGGTCAATGACAAACTTTGTGAAATTCCATTTGATGTTAGGGTTTCCCTTGTAATCCCGATCAATCGTCTTCAGCATGGCTGACATTGCCAGTGCAGCAGGACCATGTCCAAAACCTTCGAAACCCTTCTGACTTTTGAGGAATGTGTAAAGGGGCAGCTCGTTCTCCCCATTCACATCACTCTTGTGCATCTGCGGGAACTGGGTATGGTATTTCAGCGTGCAGAATTCATGAATTTCATCATCCGTTCCTGGTGTCTGTCCCGCAAACTGATTGCAGGGAATATCCAGAATCTCCAGGCCTGCTTCATGATGGGCTTCATAAAGATTCTCCAAGTCTTTATACTGTGGTGTGAAACCGCAGCCGGTGGCCGTATTGACCACAAGCACAACTTTTCCCTCGAACTGTATCATGGACACGTCGTTGCCCGCACGGTCCGTTACACTGTAATCATAGAATCCCATTTGGTATCCCTGCCTTTCTACCGTCATTCTCTGTTCCGTTTCTATTTGGAACAATTTAATTGTATCAAATTTAATTTGATCTGTCAACATTTTTTTCAAAATGTTTTCATGACCCTTCTGTTCGGTTTCGCTCTCAGCTGTTTGCAAACTCACGCACTTTATGATACTATCCGGATTTGTGCAAATTCTGCACAAAGTTTCGTTACCTTCAACAGGATTTTTACAAAAGATAGGATGAATTTATGCCATTTAACCATCTGGGCCTCATGCCCGCACTGCTTTCCAATATTGACAAAGCAGGATACACAAGCCCGACTCCCATTCAAGAGGCAACAATCCCGCTCGTTTTGAAAGGGCATGATATTCTGGGCTGTGCACAGACTGGGACCGGAAAAACCGCTGCTTTCGCACTTCCCATCCTGCAGAATCTTTCCAAAGGTTCCTCTTTTCATCAGGTTATCCGTGCTCTGGTTCTCACCCCAACGCGTGAACTTGCCCAGCAGATTCATGACTGTTTTGTGCTTTACGGCCACTCCCTTCCCGTCAGGTCCTGTGTCGTCTTTGGCGGTGTAGGACAGCCTGCACAGGTTGAGGAGCTGAAAAAAGGATGCGACGTTCTCGTTGCATGCCCTGGCCGGCTTCTGGACCTGATGAACCAAGGGATCGTGTCCCTGGATCATGTGGAGATATTTGTGCTGGATGAAGCCGACAGAATGCTGGACATGGGTTTTATTCATGATGTTCGTCGAATCGCCCAGAAAGTACCTGCTTCCCACCAAACGCTTCTTTTCTCTGCCACCATGCCTTCAGAAGTTGAAGCACTGGCGATGGATCTGCTCAGGAATCCCCGGACTGTCAAGGTGGATCCGGTTTCGTCTCCAGTCAAAGCAATTGAGCAGTACATGTATTATGTTGACAAAGCAAACAAAAAGAGGCTTCTCGCCTCGATTCTGAAAGAAGACAATGTCGTGAATGCCCTTGTCTTCTCCCGCACGAAATATGGCTGCGACAGGATCGTTCGCGACCTGAAAAAGGCTGGTCTTGATGCCGTTGCCATCCATGGGGACAAATCCCAGGGAGCAAGGACAACCGCTCTTGCACGGTTTAAATCCGGTGAATGCCCGGTCCTTGTCGCCACAGATATTGCTGCACGCGGCCTGGACATCGAAGGCCTTTCACACGTTATCAACTACGATCTTCCCATGGAGCCCGAAGCCTACATTCACCGCATCGGACGAACAGGACGTGCTGGCCATGGCGGCACTGCCATTTCTTTCTGCTGCATTGATGAATACAAGCAGCTTGGTCAGGTCGAAAAACTGCTCGGCTTCCGGCTCCCTGTTCATGAATCCGAATGGCCCATGGAAATCACCACTCCATCCATTCCTGCTGCCCGTCCTCCCCGCCCTGCCAGCCGGCCTGCCGATGTCTCGCTTCGCGGTGAAGCGGTGACACGGCATCCTCACATAAGATCAGGTCTGCGGAACCAGCAGCCGTCCCACGGATTGCATGCCTCTGCAAAAAATGCACAGACCGTACATCCGAAGCTCGCGAAGCCCGTGCAGAGGATCAATCGGAAAAAGCACAGCTGAAAACCTTTCTGCTGAGATCAGCACCCTCTCCAGGTTCTTTACAGTTTTTCTGGTTTGGATTCATGATAATGTTATGATTCCAAAAAAGGAAACAGCGGATCATAAAGTTCCGCTGTTTTTTTCATCATAGTTTTCCAGAAAACTGTGTTCCTCGCCTCCGGCCTTCCAACCCGGAAAGGTATCACTATTTACTGCATGAATGCTAGAAAAAATGCGTTGCTCAATATCCGGGTCATCCCGTCGCATTTTTCGAAGCATTTCCTTTACTTCCTTGCGTTTGGAAAGGCTTTCGTGTGTACTTAAGGCTGCCTTTTCAGTAAACCGGCATGCACATTGTATGAATTCCAGATGATTGTACCTGGCCCATGCAATGATATCATCTTCATGAATACAATACAAAGGACGAATCAGTTCCATTCCCTCGAAGTTTGTACTATGCAGTTTGGGCATCATACCCTGCAGCTGAGCCCCATAGAACATGGACATAACGGTCGTCTCAATCACATCATTGAAATGATGACCCAGAGCAATCTTGTTGCATCCCATGGCCCTGGCTTTGCTGTACAGATGTCCTCTCCGCATTCTTGCGCAGAGGTAACACGGGTTCTTCTCCGTTCCATTTGCAACATGGAAAATATCCGTCTCAAAGATCGTGACCGGTATCTTGAGCCGGTCAGCGTTCTCTTCAATTTTCTTACGGTTGACGGAGGCATATCCCGGGTCCATGACCAGAAATTCCAGTTCAAAAGGGAAATCACTGTACAGCTTAAGAAGCTGCATGAGCTTGGCAAGCAGCATGGAATCCTTCCCTCCGGAAATACATACCGCTATTCTGTCGCCTTCCTGGATCAGTTGGTACCGCTTGACAGCCGTAATAAACGGTGTCCACAGTTCCTTTCTGTATTTTTTCTGAATGCTGCGCTCAATCAGCTGACTCTGCGACAGTTCACGTCCCACATGCCTGCACACCCTTCGCTGCATTAATTGTCTTTTTCTTTTCTGTTCTCAATCTGTGCAATACGCTCTTCCACTTCGGCAAACTTCTTCGCCAGCAAGTCAGGAATATCTCTCTGGTTGAGATCATTACTCGGAATCCGGTCCCCGTTGATGGAGACAACACGTGCAGGAACGCCGGCGGCTGTTGCATTGTTCGGCAGATTGTTTAATACGACACTCCCTGCCGCAACCCGGACATTGTTTCCAATGAGAACAGGTCCAAGAACGGAAGCGCCAGCACCGATCAGGACATTATTCCCGATCGTGGGATGACGCTTTCCGGTATCTTTTCCCGTGCCGCCAAGTGTCACCTGATGATAGATTGTGCAGTTATCACCAATTTCCGCAGTTTCGCCAATCACAATGCCCATGCCATGGTCGATGAAAAGTGAATCGCCTATGGTTGCACCGGGATGGATTTCAATCCCCGTCTTTTTCCGCCCGCGCTGGCTGACATATCGTGCAAGGAAAAAGCATTTATGCCGGAAAAGCCAGTTTGCTATGCGGTGATTCACCAGGATTCGGAAACCGGGATACAGTAAAACAACTTCCACCAGGGTCCGCGCCGCAGGGTCCTTATTCAGTATATTCCGCGCATCAGATAATAGACTCATCCGGTCAGTCCTCCTCTAATACAACCTCAGACCTGAAAAAGATCTGTTGACAGATATCGATCTCCCGCATCCGGAAGAATGACAACAATCGTTTTTCCAGCATTCTCCGGCCTTTTGGCAATCTCCAATCCCGCCCATGCTGCTGCACCCGAAGAGATGCCAACCAGAATACCTTCCATTTTCCCGATCTTTCTGGCTGTGTCGTATGCCTGCTCGGTTGTAACACAGACAATCTCATCGATCAGCTCGGTTTTCAGGACTTTCGGTATAAAACCGGCACCGATTCCCTGCAGTTTGTGTGGGCCTTTTTTCCCCTCTGACAGTACCGGGGAATCTTTGGGCTCCACCGCAATCATTTTGACAGACGGATGTCTTTCTTTCAGATATTCACCGATACCAGTCAGCGTTCCTCCTGTTCCAACCCCAGCAACCACGAAATCGACCTGCCCATCCGTATCCTCTTCAATTTCCGGGCCGGTTTCTTCACGGTGCGCAGCGGGATTTGCAGGATTGTCAAACTGTCCAGGGATAAAGCTCCCCGGAATCTCCTTCGCCAGTTCATTGGCTTTGTCGATTGCCCCCTGCATTCCCTTCTCTCCCGGGGTCAATACCAGTTCAGCTCCATATGCTGCCATCAGAATCCGTCGTTCCACGGACATGCTGTCCGGCATCACAATGATCATCCGGTATCCCCGGGCAGCGGCAACTGCGGCCAGGCCAATTCCTGTATTGCCTGAAGTGGGTTCAATGATCACAGAGCCTTTTTTCAGGAGACCCCTCGCCTCTGCATCATCAATCATTTTTTTTCCGACCCGGTCTTTGATGGATCCGCCCGGATTAAAGTATTCAAGCTTCGCAAGAACCTTTGCTTTCAGTTGTCCGGCCTGTTCCAGATGCGTCAGTTCCATCAGCGGAGTTTTCCCGATCAGCTGATCCGCTGCAGTATAGATTTTAGCCATTGTCTTTCTCCTTGCCATTGTATGCTTTTCCATTACTGAAGAAGGAATGTCCCGTCACCGTCCACCTGAACACGGGTGTTATAGAATTCCTTCATGCCCTGGATCATCCATGAAAGGTCTTTGACGCCTGCCGTCTCATAGGCTGAATGCATGGCCAGCTGCGCAAGACCAATGTCCAGTGTGGGAATGGAAACCTGGGTCCCGGAAATATTGCCCAGGGTCGATCCGCCCGGTTTGTCCGAACGATTCGCGAAGTGCTGAACAGGCACCCCTGCCTTATCACACACAGCACGGAAAACTGCCTCCGAAACGGCATCTGTCGTGTACTTCTGACGGGCACTGAACTTCAGCACAATCCCTTCATTCATATACACCTGATTGATCGGATCCGCATATTCCGGGTGATTGGGATGGGTCGCATGGGCATTATCCGCAGAAACCATAAAGCTTCCAGCAATCATCTGCATCCGTTTTTCCGCATCCACCCGGCAGACCACCAGAATCCGTTCCAGCACATCCCTCAGGAAGGTTGACGCAGCACCCTGCTTCGTGGTGCTTCCCACTTCCTCATTGTCAAAAACTGCACAGACATTGACATGGTCATTGGAGGCAGCTTCCTGAATGGCCTTGAGGGATGAGAATGCGCATTCAAGATTGTCAATTCTCGGCGCAGAAAAGTACTCGTTCTCCGCACCCCAGATCGTACCAGGCATCCGGTCATAGACAAACAGGTCCGTTCCAAGAATGCTGCTTTCCTCCACCTGGGCCGCATCAGCGATGGTTTTCAGGAATGTTCCCTTGGTCCCTATTCCACCCCAGAGCGGCAGAACGTCCACATTGGCCTGATATTTGTAACCATCGTTGATTTCCCGGTTCATATGGATTGCCGCATTCGGAATCATAATCAGATCACGGTCCACATTGACCAGGCGGGCTGCAATTCCGTCCGGCGTCTTCACGGCCACCCGTCCTGCAACAGAGAGCGGACGGTCAAACCATGATGACATGATCATGCCTCCGTATCCTTCCACATCTATACGCACATACTTTTTCTGCACTTCCAGTTCCGCATGTTCCTTGATTTTGAACATCGGAGAATCACTGTGACTGGCCACAATCTGAAAATGTGACAGATCACCCTCCGGCATGGTGAAGGCAATGATGCTCGACTGATTTCTGGTGACGTAATACTTTCCGCCCGGAACCAGTTCCCAGTGTTCATGTTCCTTCAGTTCCCGGAAACCTGCAAGCTCTTTTTTGGATGCTTCTATTGCATGAAAAGCCGTCGGTGAATGTGCTATATAATCCATCAATTCACGAATTTCCTTCATACGTCTGCCTCCTGTGCGTATTCCTCATCTGCCGTCCATTGTCTGAAGCGGCATGTATGATACAGTTTCTATGAACAAAATGAGCGATCTGCTTCAGTTTGTTTCGGGACATCTTACTTCTTTTTGCTTTCTTCTTCAACCTTCATCGCTGAATCCGCTTCCTGCCTCTCAGAAGTGCTCGGCCATATAGAGCGGTTTCCTGACAAAGACTCCGGATAGAGTACCGGACATATTCACCACCGTCACATCCGGTCTGAGTGCAGCTTCATACAGACTGACTTCTCCGACCGTCATCTGCGCCAGCGCCTGTATCGAGACGATGAGGTCAGGCGGTTCGCTGACCGCCTCCGCGCTTCCGTGCGTGACTTTCCATGTCCCGCAGTTTTCCGGAAGCAGCTCATCCTGAACCCGGATGGTAAAAACAGTCCCTTCCTGCACCGCAAGACGTTTCAGCAGTTCCGGAACATTGACTACTCGCACCATATAGGACTGTTCGGTTCGCTTTTCAATATCGTAAGCCTTCCAGCTGTGAATCAGGGACAGCAGTTCAATATCCAGGGGGAGTGGAAGATCTATGCGCGCATAATCCGCGGTAAAGCGGGAAAGAAATCCCAGGATTGCCTCAAAACCTTTCCGGCCTTCCCATGCAAGATCCTGCACCTTCAGGTGCGGTCCTTTCTCACCCTTCACATCCACAAACGTAAGATAGGCAACCGCGGTCTCTTCTTCAGAAAGGAGATATGTAAATTTTCTTTCCTGATAGCAGTTTCCTTTCAGGTGTTCACGCATCATGCTTTCCGAGCGCACTGCGGCCAGATTGTACCGGGCAGCAAATTGCGTATACAGTTCCATGTAGGGCTGAAGATTGTCTTCCGGAGCATACATAGCGGCCTTTCCGCCAAAAGAATACTCGCGAAGCACCTCTGGTGCAAACGTATACACATTCTCCTTGCAAACCGTTTCATATCCGAATTTCCGATAGAATGCCTGGCAGAACGGATACAGCGCTGAGAGGATTTCGCCTCTTTCCCTTGCTCGATGAAGAAGCCGGCCAAAGATGGCGCGTATGCATCCTTCTTCCCTGTATTCAGGAAGCGTCGATACAGCACCAATACCGCCACACGGCACCTGGACGCCGTCAAAATGTACCGTATAGTGATTGTTGATAATATGTGCCATCAGCTTCCCATGATCGGAAAAGGCGCCCCAGTCCTCTGCCTGTTCTTTTAAGACCTCTTCTTTTTTCTTTTGCAGATCCTCAATTCTTCCATGAAATGCAACCGTGGAAATGAGTTCTGCATCAAAGCGTTCCTCCGGTGTCAATTCACGTATTTCCATGTTCCATCCTCCATGATCCGGTCTGTTCTTTCCGCCCTGCTGGGATTCCATATTATTGTATACTCGAATCCTTCTCTCCTGCAACCCGCAACCAAAGGAAAAACAAGATTCTCTTTTTCTGTTCAGAAAATGTGTCCTTATCGACTTCATGCACGTTTTCCAGGCTTCATGCAGGCCGAGTCACCGCATGTTATGTGATTTTCCTGCAAAATCTCCTATCAAAACCTGCATTTGCCTGACCTGCATGGAATCTTTCACTTTCCATTCTTATTTTGAATGCATGGTCTGCTGGAATCACTTTCAGTTTTCTGAAACCAAAAAGCTGCAGTCGGTTATAACTGCAGCTGAACCCATCTTTTCCTCATCAGCTTTTCTTCTGTGTTCATCATGAACAGAACTTCAGATTGTCCGCGTGCACCTGCTGTTCCTGTCCGTTCAAAGGCAGACCGGAACCCTGCACATGCTGTTCAGCTCGTCCTGCCATCGCAGGATCTCCGCTTTTTCCGGCACACAAAAGTTTTCGCTCTCAAGTCCAAGCTGGACCCGCTTGTTGTTGCCCAGGGAATGATATGGAAGAATCTCAACCCTGCGAATACCTTGGAGTTCCTCCGTCAGTCCCGCAATTCCAAGAAAATGATCCGTTGTATCGTTCACCCCCGGAATCAGGGGACAACGGAGAACAATGTCCACGCCACAGCTGCTCAGGTTTCTCAGATTGGCCAGAATCCGACGATTGTCCGTTCCGGTCCATTGGCGGTGGCTTTCCGGGTCACTGACTTTATAATCATACAGGAAACTCTGTACATATGGGAGCATCTGCTCATAAGAAGTCCAGTCTGCGTGTCCGCACGTTTCCATACATACGCCGATTCCATTCTTACACAGCAGTTTTGCTGTTTCCAGTGCGAATTCCGGCTGAGCCATGGGTTCTCCCCCGCTCAGGGTCACGCCGCCGCGCCGACGGAAAAAAGGCTTGTCCGGGAGAACCTGATGGAGGATCTCATCCGGTGTCACCTCCCTGCCGCAAATCCAGCAGGCTTTTTCCGGACAGACAGCCGCACATTTCCCGCATCCTGTGCATCGGGATGCATCGTATTCTCCATGGGGGCCGCGTGCCCCGGAGCTGCACACCGTGCAGGCTCCGCAGTGAGTACACCGGTCAACCCGCACCATGGCATGCGGATGTCCGTATTGTGTTTCCGGATTATGGCACCAGCGGCATCGAAGCGGGCACCCCATAAAATAGACGCTGGTACGGATTCCCGGTCCATCATTGACCGAGAACGGAATAATATCGGTAATTATGCCTGTCATCGTCAATAAAGTGCTCTGGCCAGCATGTCTGCCTGTGTCCCCGGATCCAGATTCACAAAGCGTGCACTGAATCCGCCAACACGCACAAAGAGATTCTGATGCATTTCCGGATGAATCATCGCATCTTCCATCTCGCCCCTGTCCACTACGCTGACATTCAGAGACAGAATTCCAAGATCGAAAGCGGTATCGATCAGGTCATCCACCACATCTGGATGCTGCGAGAACAGGTTCTTGCTGAGCTTCAGATTCTGTGCTGTTCCTGCGGTTAGGTCCATCCGGGTCGATGCCAGAGAGCGAAGCATGGCCGGGAGCCCGCTGTGGTCCATGCCTGCCATGGGATTGTTGCCGTTCGAGAGGTAGGTTCCGCCATGTCTTCCGTCTGCCGTGGCCAAGGTGTTCTTTCCGAGATCAACATTCGCGCCGTTATTGATCATCACCACCAGGTAAGACGACAGCCCCTGGATTTCTGCCTGGCTGGCAGTTGTTTCAAAAACAAATGTATTGACCTCACGTGCCATGCCATCTGCAACAGGGTCGCCATTGCCGAACTTTGGACAGTTCAGAAGGATTTGCCGGAGTTCCTCATTCCCCGCAAAATCAGAATCCAGAACCTGAACGAGTTCCGAGAGTGTGAGACGTTTCTTCTCATAGACCACTTCCCGGATGGCTGTCAGACTGTCCGCTGTTGTCGTGTTTCCATAGGTTTCATAGGTTCCTGCAAGATAGCGAACACCGCCCGAAACAAGCGGAAGAGCACGTGCAATACAGTCATCCATTAGCAGGCTCATCATCAGCATGGATCCATTTTCACGGACTGTATTATAAACAAGTTTCTGATGCCGTGCCGCAATCTGCGTAAAATACGCAACCTGCTTTTTCCAGGCTGAAAACAGTTTGTCAAATGTATCAAAGTCCCCGGGTTTTCCCAGGTTCAGTCCGTGAGGACATCCGCGGACAGGGTCTGTTCCTTCATGCAGGGTGACTTCCAGTGCCTTGGCAAGATTGATAATGTCATTTGGTGTTCCGATGCTTCGGTGTCCCAGGACATATTCACCGCATCCGAAAAAACCGTACTGCTCCGATTCTTCCGGTGAAACGTGCATGGTCTTCTGTACAGCACAGACAGAAGCCTCATCATTGAACAGAAGCGGATAGGTCATGCCGTTTTCCAGCATGCTGTATGCCATCTTCCGGACTTCCTTGGACATGCCTTTATACATACGAAGTGAAAACTCTGGTTTGAGCTCTCTGAAGCGCATGCCTGCCTTCATAACTGCAAGGGAAACACGGTCCGCGTTTCCCGGGTTTCTGCGTCCAAGGCCGCCCATCACAATCCGGCCGTCCCGGCTGTCCGTCTCCTTCATGAGTCTGTAGAAGGAGAGAAGCAGTTCAACTGCATCTTCCTCGGTCATCCTGCCGCTGTCCAGATCCTTCACATAGCGATCGCCAAGATAGACGTCCATCCGGCCGAAATCTCTTCCGCCGGTCATTGCGGAATAGAACCATACCAGCTGAAGGGCATCCCGGAAGCAGGCAGGAGCCCCGGCCTGAATTCTTTCCAGACTGTCCACCATCGGCTGAATCCATGCAGGATCTGCCCCATTTTTCAAAAGGACTCTGAGCTGACCTTCATACGTGCTGAGAATCCCAAGCAGCAGGTCAATCATAGAAGCCAGAGACTGCAGAAAGCTTTGCTGGGTTCCGGAAAGGGAATCATCTTCGAGGCGGGCAAGGACCTCTTTTTTCAGTCCTCCCAGTCCAAGCCGGACCAGTTTGTCATAATCCAGCTGTGAAAACACCAGCCGGTAGAGTCCAAAGATCACACCCGAATCCACAGACCACAGATCGCTGGTCATTTCCCTTCGCATCACGCTGTCAAATCCTGCCCGTACCTTGGCATTGACATTTTCACTTTTCCAGAAATCAATCAGCTCTGCAATCGCCTGCCTGTTTTCCCTTGTCTGGGTCGGGCGGTTCATGACTCGTGTCATCCGTGCAAGATCCGCATAGAAGGATACATTATCCAGTCCGTCCGCATCGTCATCCCAATAGCTCGGTGCGATACCAAGCGGCCGGAAAACACGGCGTCCGACAAACAAATCTCCTTCCTGCAAAGGAGACGCTGCTGCCGGAAGCGCGATTTCGAGACATTTCAGTTCACGGAGGGACAGATCCTTCCCCGTGTACGCCTTGTACGTTTCTGTATATCTGAATTCTACCGAAAGACCATCATCCAGGTGCTGGTCATCCCAGGCATAATAACCTTTCATGCTTCCCCCTCCGAATGCGTTCTCACCATCTGATGCATTTCTGACAATACGGGTTCATGCTGATTATGCAGGATCTCTTCCTCCGTTCAAAGTGCATGAACGAGCGGATTATATGCAAAAAGTAAGATGATGCTTTTCCGGGTCCGTTTACTTTTTCAGCGGACCTTGCTATACTTCCCATGAACATGGAGGACAAAAGAATGCTGATTGAATATGGGAACACTGTTGTTGTCCCGAGTTGGGAACTGTCTGAAGACGTTCCAACCGGGTATTCCCGCATCTATTTTGTCAGAACCGGAGAAGTGACGTATGAAACGGCAGACGAGCGTCGTCCGCTCACCCCGGGATTTCTGTATATTCTTCCTTCGACAATTCCATACCATGTATGGAGAAACAGAGACAAGGATTTTGCATGTACCTATCTGCATGTGGACTTCATCCATTACCGCGTCAGCGGTCTGATCGAGCTTCCGGTCGAAGAGAATTCCTGTCTGGATTCTTTTATCCGTACGGTGACCATGGCGATCCAGGAAGAGCGAATCGAACTGCTTGAGCAGCTTGCAGAATCCTTCTCCTTCTTTCTGAAGGGCAGTGATTACTTTATTCAGAACTCCGATCTGCTGACAAGTGTTCAGTCCTACGTCCTGAACCATATTTCTGAAGAACTGGCCATTGGGGATCTGAGCCATCTGTTCAATTACCATCCAAACTATTTTATCCGGCTGTTCCGCCGTGAAACAGGATATACACCTTACCAGTATATTGTGCAGCAGAGAATGCAGTACGCTGTCACTCAGCTCAACAAAGGTCTTCCCAACGAGGAGGTCTGTTATGCCTGCGGATACACGGATTCAAGTACGTTTACAAGAGCCTTCCGCAAATATTATGGAGTCGCCCCTCAGAAATACAGGAAAGGTTTCCGGAAGCCATAAAACGCGGTATTCACTTTCGGAAGGTTTCTTTTTGCATGATCCCTTTCCCGGACATGTAGCAAGCAGCTTCATCCACGCACGCTGAGAAAAAAGATCTCATCCTATCAGGCCAAGGGATTCCCATGATCTCCGTGAACAGAGTTTTCTGTCCTACAGATCATGGGCATCTCATGGCTTTTCTTGTTTCATCGAACAAGCCAGGATGCTCTGTATCTGCATTTCCTTGCACGAAGCTTAATTTTGGCACATTTTTGATTCGCTGTTGCACTTTTTATTTCAAACGGCTGTTGTTATAATACTTGAAAAGAGAACGTTACAGGTCGTCTATGAGAAGAGGGACACATATGACGTGTACAAATATGCCCCGTTTGCACCGGAAAAATGCCTTTCTGCGTTTTCTTGGTTCTTTTTCCGGATATAAAAAGCATCTTACCCTGACCCTTATGTTCCTTCCTGTGGTCGTTTATTTTGTCATCTTCAAATACATTCCCATGAGTGGTGTTGTCATCGCGTTCAAAAACTACAAAATCAGCAGAGGCATTTTCGGAAGTGCATGGTGTGGTCTGGACAATTTCACGAAGGCTTTTGCAACACCTACCTTTGTTCGTTCTGTACAGAATACCCTGATCATCAGCAGTCTGAAACTGGCCTTTGGGTTTCCCGCCCCGATCATCCTGGCACTGATGCTCAATGAAGTAACCCATACCCGTTTTAAAAAGACCGTACAGACCATCAGTTATCTGCCGCACTTCCTGAGCTGGGTGGTCCTTGCGGGCATGTTTCAGCAGCTGCTCTCCCCAAACAACGGTGCGGTCAACGCCGTGCTGCGGGATGTTTTCGGAATCAGGGATTCCATTTACTTTCTTGGTGACAACCGTTATTTCCGCGGAACACTGATTGTCACGGATATCTGGAAAAATGTTGGATGGTCCTCCATTCTCTATCTGGCAACGATCACCAGCATCGACCCTGCGCTCTATGAGGCCGCCACGGTGGACGGAGCCACCCGCTGGCAGTGTACACGGTATATCACCATTCCTTCCCTGGTCAGTACCATCGTGGTCATGCTGATCCTGAATGTCGGTTCCATTATGGATGCTGGTTTTGACCAGGTGCTGAATCTCTACAACAGCGCTGTATACCAGACCGGGGATATTATTGACACCTATGTCTACCGGTATGGTCTGGGCGATATGAAATATTCCTTGGCTACCGCCGTCGGACTCTTTAAGAACGTGATCGCCTTCGTACTGGTCGTGGGCACCAACCTGATTGCCCGGCGCATCAGCGGCGAAGGCATCTGGTAAGGAGGCCGCCTATGACACAGAAAAAGTTCACTTTCGGCAGAGCGGTCATCTATTTCATTCTCGTCCTGCTGTGTGCCACCATCGTCGTGGCTTTCTGGCATCTCCTGAACCTCAGCCTTTCCCCCAGTCACATCGCCACACGCGGCGGACTGCTTCTGTATCCCAGGGAAGCCACCCTTGACAATTATGCCCGTGTGATCGGCAACCGATATATCTGGCTGGGCTACAAAAACACACTCATCCGTACCTGTGTAGGCACCGTTCTACAGCTGTTCTTTACTGCCATGGGTGCCTATGTGCTGAGCAAGCGTTTCTTCCCTCACCGTACTTTCTGGACTCTGTTCATTGTCTTTACTATGTTCTTCTCCGGTGGTCTGATTCCCAGTTATCTTCTGGTCAAAAACCTGGGGCTCCTGGACACCTACGCATCCATGATTCTTCCCGGGTTCATCAGCGCCTATAATCTTGTGATCATGCGCAATTTTTTCCAGTCCCTTCCCGAAGAAATTGAGGAAAGCTGTCTGATCGACGGCGCGGGAAGACTGAGAATCTTTCTGCAGTTCGTCCTTCCCCTCTCCAAACCCATTCTGGCGACGGTTGCCCTGTGGCTTGTTGTAGGGCACTGGAACAGCTGGTTTGATGTCCTGATCTACATCTCTGACGATACCAAGTTTACCCTGCAGATCGTCCTCAGGCGGATTATCATTACAGGCTCCAAGGAAATCCTGGATACCAGTGCCGCAGCAAATGCTGCCGAAATGGAATCGGTTGTGTCTTCCGAAGGTCTCAAGGCTGCCTGTATTTTTGTAACAACCTTTCCCATTCTCTGCGCATACCCCTTTGTGCAGAAATTCTTTGTAAAGGGGATTATGATCGGATCTTTGAAAGGATGATGTTCCTTTCAAAAAATATAAAGGAGGTAACCAAGATGAAGTTTTCCCGTTTTCTCGCCCTGCTGATTGCCGTCATGATGATCGTTGGGCTTGCTCCTGCATCGCTGGCCGATGAAGAGCCGGTCAAAATCTCGGTCGCAGGCTACATGTTCGGCCCGATCGACAATGAAAAAGACGTCATTACTCCCCTTGTTGAGCAGCAGTTGAAAGAAAAGCATGGGATCAATGTGGACATTGAAGTGGTTTACATTGAACAGTCCAACTATGCTGAGATTCTGAATACACGTCTGACCGGCGATAAAGCCCCTGACGTATTCCTGGCTCAGAGTGCAACCATGCTGAACAGCTATTATGACCAGGGTGTCATTAAAGAATGGGACGTAGACTTCTTCAAAGAGAATGCACCGGATGTTTATAATTTTATCATGAACGGTGCAGCCTACGGCGATCTGATCAACGATGTTGAAGCCTGGAAAAAGGCATCGCTGAAGGATGGAAAAATGGTCGTCGTCCCGTCTTTCAAGCCCGACGGATCCATGCCTTATAAGACTCTGATCTATCGTGGTGACTGGCTTGACAAACTGCAGATCACGGCAGATGCACTGCCCAAGACCGTGGACGGCTTTGTCGCGCTGATGGATCGCTTTACCAATGAAGACCCTGACGGCAATGGCCAGAAAGATACCTATGGCTGCTCCATCACAGCAATGAAATCCCTGTTCGGTGCTTATGGCATCGGAACCGGATTCGTCGGCGGCAACACCTACTGGGTCAACAAGGATGGCACCATTGTCAATGGTGATGTGACGGACGAATCCAAGGAAGTCATTGGCATCCTTGCCAAGATGTATGCGGATGGCCTCATCGATCCTGAATTCGTTACCGGCAAGGAATCGGTCGAGGGCAGTTACTGGGCCATTTCCCACGGTATGGTCACCGGTCTGTATGGCGTGAGCGCCAATGCTTCCATTGACCATTATCGTCTCAAGGAAGTTCTCAACGACGACGGCGGCCGCTGCGCTCAGGAATACTGGGCAGTCAACGGTGAAGATTCCACCTTTGTATATGGTCCCTGGCCGGCAGGACCGAAGGGTGACTACGGCTGGCAGGTCGGCACATCGGTCGCCGTCTCTGAAAGTGCTGTATACAACGCCAAGATGTCGGATGAAAAGCTTGCCCTGATCTTCAAGATTCTGAATGCTTTCGCCACCGATGATGAACTGTACATGACTGCTTTCGCCGGTATCGAAGGCACCCACTATGAGAAGAATGAAAATGGTACGATCAAGCGCCTGATGGGCAACGAAGAACTCAACGCTGTCGGCGTCTGGGGCTGCCGCAGCCTGTACGGCAATGACCGCTGCTTCTCTCAGCTGGGTTATGATCTTGCCTTCTACAAGGATCCTTCCATCGCAAACCGTCTGAACTGGTTCAAGAACGATCAGTATAACAGCTACATCCAGGATGCCGTAACTGAGACGCTCCCCAGCGCAGATCTCTTTGCCGAACTGAACACCATCCGTGATGAGACCTGGGTTGCCATGATCCGCGGAGAAAAATCCCTGGATGACTGGGATGCTTATGTCCAGAGCTGGATGGATGCCGGCGGAAAGACACTGACAGAAGAAGCAAACGCCTGGTTCAATGCGACCAAATAACATCCGTTTCAAAAAAGGGGTGCCGCAGAAATGCAGCACCCCTTTTTCTGTTGTCCGGTTTGGGAATGTGTTCCCGGGAACAGGCTTCCTGATCTCAGTATTCAAACAGCTGCGGTTCACTCAGCAGTCCGGAGCGAGCAAGACGATAGGTCTTTGTCCAACGCATGCCTGTGCTCCGCCACGCCATAGGGCCGAACCAGATGGTTGACTCATCATTCAGATGAAAGGTCCCGAAGGAATTGATACGGCTGGCATAAAGTGTAAGGTCCAGCACATGCTCTCCTTCCGTCAGGAGTCCAAAATCCGCCTCGGAAGGAGCAAGAGACAGGTTCGCAATCCGTTTTCCATCCAGATCTGCAGTCACGCATGGTGCCGAGAAACGCCCCAGCCTCAGGCGCAGCCTGCGTCCTCCCTGCAGGCGGAACCGATACGTCATGGGGCCGGAGTAGAACGGAAATCCCTGCGTGGTCCAGTCACCAAACTGGAGGGTTCTTGGTGCAGGAATCAGGACTGCCTGGCTCCCGCAGACACGGACTCCAAAGTCACCAAGAAGGAACACATTTTCTGTACATGTCGACGCCGCGATCGGTTTTGAGATTTCAAGGATGTTTTCCCCTCTGTGCACCGGACCCGCACGCCAGCAGGTGATAGCTTCATCTGCAAACCAGCCAGCCCTTGTTCTGTCAATATCCATGCCATTCATGCGCACTTCGGACGTGTCTGCATCTTCCAGAGCAACACGCACCGAAGAGATCTCGATTTCTGAGAAGAACACGATACGGAGGGACAGGGTGTGATCCGTGGTTTCCGGGGGCAGAATCCAGGGCTGTGCGCCGGACACCGCAGCCGTCGAAATATCAAGGCGTTCTTTTGCTTCAACACCGATGCGCAGCATATCCTCCGCCGGTTGCCAGGCTTCATCCCCATCCGTTTTCCACTGGGCTGTATCCAATACGAGGACATTCTCTTCTCCCGGGATGATCGTATCCGGCGGAGGCAAAAAGAGTTCCTTTCGTTCTCTCTTTTCCTGAGAGAAATCTTCCGCCATGCGAATGCCATAACTGCCGTTGAGCGATGCTTCCCGATTCTGCATCTTTTGACCGGTAACCCCTGCAGGCATCAGGCGTAAGAGCAGACTGTCCTGAGCCCAGCATTTCCAGGAAAGCACGGTTGCATCCGAACTGTACTGAACATCCGCAGGATGCACCTCACCGGTGTGGGTATCCCACACAGAAACCTTCCAGCTGCCTCGCAGAACGATCCGGTATTCCTCCTGCCTGTCAACAGCACCGCGGACAGGCGGCATGGCATGACTGATCAGGACATTCCTGCCTTCCCCATCCCTGCGTATGGCGCACAGGAGATTATCGGATGGGCTTCCGTCTGCGTGTTCAATCTGGATTTCGCGCACTTCATGGAGTTCCTCATTCAGGACGCTGCGGTCCCAAGGAAAGCATTCACAACAAGTACTGAAAGCGGATGCTTCTTCTGACGGCATGGCATCTACATATTTCGGAACGGTTCCAATAAAGAGGACGCGTCCACCCCGGTTTCTGAAAGACCGCAGTGCTTCCAGGGTTGTTCTCCTGATCGTTTCACAGGCGGGAACGATCACAACATCGTATTCCATTTCTCCCACGCGGAAAGCATTTCCCTGCTGATAGAGAGAAGGAAGCGTGGACTCGCAGATATAGTCAAAATCCAGCGTGTCAAAGAGCAGCCATTTTGTGATCTCTTCAAACTTTCGGTCCAGTTCTGCACGCCTGCGTCCCGTAAGGTCATTGGGTCCGTAAGCAATCCAGCAGGATTCAATCGGATGAATGACGCCTATCCGGATGAGCGGTTTTCCCCGGGTCATCAGTGTATTGACTCTGGCAAAGTGATCCTCAATATAGGCATATTCGCGCCACCAGGAACTCTGATGACCTATGGATGCAGGATAATCCCGCTTTGACTCTCCATGCATGGAACACCAGTACAGGTGCGGCACACGGACAGAAACACCAAGCGTCGCCTGCCAGTCCCCCTGCAGCTTATGCCCTTTGAAATCAAAGTCCCAATTGGTAACACCATAGAGTTCGCTGGTCACTCCCGGGCAGCCCTGCTGGTGCGCCGCAGAAGCCGCCTGTTTCACAGTGATAAACTCTCTGCCGTCGCACAACTGGTCCACGCCGGGAAGCGTAAATCCACGATAGGCACGCATCGCTTCCCCGATAGCACCCGTCTGACCGACCAGCGTTCCTTCATCCATCATGTGCCCGGTCATCAGGATACCGTTCCTGCGGCACCAATCGCCGATCTGATCACAATATGCCGAAACAAAACGCTCTGTGGTATGGTCATGATAACGATACCGCGTCAGAGAGACACCTTCCGGCAGTTCCCAGATGACTTCCGGCAGTTTTTCCAGAAGACTCTCACCATATGCTCTGCAGTAGGTTTCCTCCAGATCCCCTGTCCACGGAAGAATCACATCCTGCAGGTCCATGGATCTTGAAAGCGTTGTTTTTCTTGGGAGCTGCGGCTCATCTGTAAAAATTGCCGGGCATACCGTTCCCAAGCGTTCTCCAAGCACACTGCGGTAACGCTCATGGGTTATCCGGATAAAATCCTGGATCGCATGCGGATTCAGGGTGTCTACATATCCCTTGAAATGAAACCATGGACTGGGTTTCGTCACCTGTTCCAAGGCATACCAGATCTGCCCCTCTGCCGCTTCACCTTCTTTCAGGCGTCGATACGAAGCAAGACAGCCACGCTCATCGAGCAGAACACTGTATCTTGCAAGAAGCCTTCCATCCTCCGCTTTCTGCCGGTGCGGTGTCAGGAGCAGAAAGCGCTGACGGTTTTCTTCCTTTTCCGTAACATAACCGCCCGCAAATCCTGACGGCCATTTATCTTCATCATACAGCCATGCCAGCATGTGGCGCTTCTGTGCTTCATCAGCGCAGAAACAAATCTTTTTCATGAATTCATCCGACAGATAAGGTACGGACATACCGCACCTGGTGTGCATGTGAAATCCGCCCATCCCCATCTGCTGCATGCAGTCGATTTCTCTTTCAAGAAGTCCCTCATCCAGATCACAGTTCCAGGCCCAGAATGGAGCACAGCGGTATTCAGCCCCTGGGTTTCTGAACAGCGTCTGGTCTGGTTCGCGTTCACTGTTGTGCGGATATAGCATGGAATCACTCCTCATCCGTATACTGAAGGCAAACCTGCTGCATTCTTATCCGAGATGGCCTGCGATTGAAATTCTAAAGCAGGCACACAGGTCCAGATGCAGCGGTCTTCCCCTTCGTTCTACTAAAATGACAGATTGAAAACAGTTTCTGGTCTGACTTTATCATACGCGCAGATTGTTCAGCATACAAGAGAAATCATAACAGAAAATGTGCATGAATTCACCGGCTTCTGCATTGGGCAACCGGGCTTCTTCTCCGCAGCTGCATAAAAAAACGGCAGGAAATCCTGCCGTTGTTCATCCGTTCGACTTCATGCCGCCAGATATGCATGCACCTTTGTGCTGCCGGTCCTTCTTTCTTAAAGAAAGCTTCGAAAATGATCTTCTGTCAGTTCATAGTCCACAGACGACTGCAGATTGCCCAGCTGATCCGTCCAGGAATCCGGATTCACCCGGAGTTTTGCGAAACCCAGTTGTTCATAGACATGCTGTGCGCGGAGATTGGTCAGGTTGGTATCCAGGCAAATTCTCTGATATCCAAAATCATGAAACAAGCTGTCAATCAGAAGGCTCAGACAGATTTTGCCAATCCCCCGGTTCTGATAATCTG
>ONVN01000466.1 GCA_900321295.1 uncultured Eubacteriales bacterium | reverse complement strand
TTTCTTCTCCAACCCGCATGAAGAACGGACTCGCGCTTTCATCAGCAGTATCCTGAAAAAAGGGGAATAATCTGTCTCCAGTCTTCATATCTGGCCCGTTTTTTCTTGTCTGTGCAGTATTCTGCACAGCCTTTTTATTCCTGTAAGTTCAGTCCGGCCTTTTACATCCACACCTTCTCCTGGGTTCAGAAAGAATCTGCATTCTTTCTTGCAGCGGTTTTGAAAGGATGGTTCATTTCTCTCAACGTACAGACGATGGGTTTCAATTTGTTTTCGTTTCTTTGCTGAACAGAAAAAGCCGACCCAGGGCCGGCTAAAAGAAACACAGAGGCGGATCAAAGCTTCTGCACCAATGCAAGCATCCGATTTTTATATTCAGGATCACCGGTCACTTCCTTGATCACCTCGATCTCTTCAGGGAGAACGGAGTCCGGAGAAGGAGCATACTGGAAAAGAACAGCCTTCTCCTCGGTAAACGGGTAAACATCAACCTCATAACGGCACGTTCCGGAGATAAACCGATATTTTGTCTTGCGGACATGGTGGAGTGCAGAATCCGTTTCCATTAAGTATTTCACGTATTGTTTTTCTGACACCGGTTTTTCGGTAACCCATTTGCCCCCATCTTCGCGTGTATGCTTTTCAGTATAGAAATACAGATAGTCTTCACCGTGTTTCTGCTGCCGGATTCTCCGCTCAACACCCGGCTGTGTATCCACCAGGTAACTCTGCATCATGTCCAGTGCGACAGCATTATATTTCTCTTTCAGTACTTCCAAGTCAGGCAGTTTGATCAGGAATTTGCGCTTCTCCACCATTGGTTCCGGCTCACCAAGAACCCGATAAATTTCACGCATTGCGCGGTTCATTTTCTGCTCAAAGTCATCTGAGTTGTCAATGATCCGAAGGTTTGGATGCCCACTCCATGCTCTAAGCGTACGGTCATCCATTTCTCTTGCGTATTCCAGGGATTCTGTCCGTGCTTCATTCGCAAGATTATAGGCATATTCTGCCCCTTTGGCGCAGGTCACAAGATGCAGCACCGCATCATATCCGGCAAGCACGGAAGCCTCTGTTCTGCCATCAAAATGGGAAAGAACCTCAGCAAATTCTTCATCGGAAATGTATGCTTTATCATCCATCAGTGCGCGGTCATAAATGATGAGAATATTGTCTTCCGCTACAATTTGTGCAGCATCCAGGGCGAGCTTTTCCTTATGGATCTGATCAGCAATAACGAAATCCTGAAAAGCCAGCATACTCATACAGTTTCCAAACGGTCGGATTCCGAAGCCTGAAATCAGTTCCGTAGCCGTTTCCGGGATGGTAAAGACCCGCCACCCATCCTCCTGCTTAAATTCATGAAGAATACGGCTGATCAGTGTCGTTTTTCCACCCGCCGGCCCACCTGTCAGAACAATTTTCGTAATCTTTTTGCTCATGTGTTTGTCTCCTCTTTCGAAAAAAGCCATGACTCAAGGTCAGATATCCTTTTAAAATATCGGTCACAGTTTCTTCGCATAAACTGTTCAATGGCAGGAATATCATTAGCCCATCCTGCTGCAGCAAATGGAACATTCATGGATTTTGCCATATCATACCCTGGCTTCAGGTCATCAAGCACGAGCATCTCGTGTGGCTGAAGCTGGTACTTTTCCATAATCTGCTCCAGCGGCCAAGAATTAGGCTTGCGTTTGTCCGGCGGGCATTCCCAGCCAAAGATAAGATCCGGCTCCGGAAGATCGTTCGCGCGGTAGTCTCTGAGTATGTTCTCCTTGTAGGAATGAGAAATCACGCAGAGAAGGCCGCCTTCTTCTTTCTGCCGGTGAAGTATCTCCCGCATGCCGGGATACACTTCCGGTATATGTTCCTGGACAAAAGCATTCCAATAAGTCTGCTCATGCATCATCTGCTCGTGTGTCATGCCAACTTCATCCCGAAAAAACGGCACAACGCCTGGGTCAAAGTTTTTCAGGAAATAATGTTCCAGAGTACATGTATAGTCCGGGAAGTACTTGGAACAGTATTCTAAAAAACAGGGATAATGTACAGTTGCCGTGGAATTCACAACGGTATCATCATGATCCATGATCAGGCACTGATACTTCAGCAATCGATGTACCTCCGTTCAGATGTTCTCTCAGGATATGCCTTACGAACGATATCCAAGCATCTCAATTCTTGAACATTTGGAGCATATCACATTCGTTCATATTTGGTCAATCATTTTTGCCATCTTCCAGATCACCAGCTTGCCCCGGAATTGCCGTCCTGTCATTGGCGAAACGCCAGTCACCCTGCCCGTCCTGCACGATTCGAAGCATTATTGTTATCATCATATTTGATTTTATGTATAAAACGGAATCAATTCACCTTTTTACTCCATGGACTTTCTATTCCGCAAGCCATAAAATATGGCCAGTGAATCTATTGGACACGATACATGCGTTTATTGCAGATACGATACAGCAATGATTCGCATGTATTTTTTATGGAGGAGTCACCTATGACTGAAACATGTTCCAATGGATTTCTTGTCACAGAAAAACCCGGAAAACTGATGTGCAGATATTCAATTCCCTGCATTATTTCACTCGTTGTTGCGGCACTGTATAATATTGTTGATCAAATATATATTGCCAATGCAGATTATCTCGGCTCGTATGGCAATGCTGCCAATACGACCGTTTTCCCCATGACGGTTCTCGCCCTGGCAATAGCTGTCATGCTTGGCGATGGAGCCTGCGCCTTTGTAAGCATTTGTCTTGGCTCCAGAAATCAGGAAGCAGCGGGAAAAACCATTGGCAATGCTGTTTTGCTTACCATCATCAGCAGTGCCGTCATTATGCTTCTGTATCTCGTATTTGCCCAGCCGTTGCTGACCCTTTTCGGCGGCCATGTGAACAGGGAAACCTTCACGCTTGCCAGGGAATACTTCTTCTGGATCTCGCTCGGCATTCCCTTTTATATGTTTGGGCAGGCCATGAATCCAATTATCCGGTCGGATGGAAGTCCGCGTTTTGCCATGCTTTGTACCGTTGCGGGTGCGGTCGCCAACATTATCCTCGACTGGCTTTTCATCTATCCCCTGCATCTGGGCATGAAAGGCGCTGCACTGGCAACCGTACTCGGTCAAATACTCACCGCTATTCTTTCTGCATGGTATCTCATGCATCTAAAATCGGTGCGTCTTCATAAAAGCAGCTTTGGTATCTTCCCCACACTTATGCATCGATATCTTCCCCTTGGAATCACGAGTTTCCTCAGTCAGGCCAGCCTGGTTGTTTCCATGGCAGCTGTACAGAACACCTGTACAAAATACAGTGCACTGGATCCTGTTTTCAGTCAGACAGGCTATACGCAGATTCCTCTGGCTGTACTTGGTATTGTCATGAAGTTCTTCCAGATCGCTATATCGGTTTCCGTCGGCTTGTCTGCCGGATGCATTCCTGTTGTCGGTTACAATATTGGTGCCGGAAGAAAAGACAGGATAATGCAGTTCTTCACCTATCTCCTTGCCAGTGAGGCGATCCTTGGTACAATCGCTCTCTTCATTGTGGAATTCTTCCCCCTTGTTCTGATCAGTATCTTTGGGGCAGCGAATGAAAGCCATTTTTATACGGAATTTGCCATAAGATGCTTCCGCATCTATCTCTGCATGATGCCGCTTGCCATGATCAACAAGGGAACTTTTATCTTTCTTCAATCCCTAGGGCTGGGCACAGAATCCATGATTCTGTCCATGCTGCGTGAAATTGTTTTTGGTGTGTTGCTTCCGGTCTGTCTCCCGCTGATCTTCGGTCTGAGTGGTTTGCTTTACTCTTTTCCCACCGCAGATGCACTGACGTTCATTCTTTCCCTGATGATCATAATCCGCACATATAAACAACTGAAGGCAGCATAATCGTTGCATTCGTTTGATCGGCTGAGTCTGTTTTCATTCCAGAAAGGATTCTCTTGCGTTGCATTGATTGTGCATCTTTCAGAATGCAAGCCTGTCACTTTCGGTAGGAAAGCAGTCAGAACACCCTTTACTTCACGAATAAAACGTATTATAATAATGCAAAGACATATTCATAAGGAGGTTCCAATCCATGAAAAAGTTTGTTTCTTTTGTCTTGGCTATTACAATGCTCCTTTCTCTGTGTGCGTTTGGTGCGATGGCTGAAGGTGCAAACACCAAGGGTACCGGCGTTGAGCTGACAATTTACACCAACTCCGGTTCTTCCGGTCGTGCCGACTGGCTCCGTGAGCGCGCAGCTCAGGATGGTTTCAAACTCACCATCGTTGAAGAAGGTGCCGGTGCTGTTCAGCAGCGTCTGATCAATGAAGGCACAGCTACCCCCTGTGATGTTGTATTCGGTCTCAATGCTATTATCTGGAATGATCTGATTTCCCGTGATATCATTGCGAAGATCGATGCTCCTTCATGGGCTTCTGAAGTCAGCGAAGGTCTGAACGATCCCAATGGTTACTACTATGCCATCGTGAAGCAGGCCATTCTGCTTGCCTATGATGCCAATCAGCTTGCTCCTGAAGATGCTCCCAAGGATTGGCCTGATCTCTGGGAAAATGAGAAATTCTGGACCAAGTATGAATCCCAGATCAAGCTCACAGGCGGCACCACCCGCAATGTTCTGGCCGGCATCCTGACCCGCTATATCGATCCCAACGGCGAATATGGCATTTCGGATGAAGGCTGGGCCGCCATTGGTGAATTCTTCGCTCATGGCACTCCCGTGGAAGACGGCGTCGATCTCTATGCTCAGTTTGTCAACGAATCCTCCCCTGTTCTGATCGGTCAGATGTGGTCCTCCGGTGCTGACCAGTACGATGAGAAATACGGCACCAAGACCGGTTATGCGGTTCCCGAATGCGGCATTCCCTATGCTGTGGAAGGTGTTGCTGTCGTAAAGACCACGAAACATATGGAAGAAGCCCTGCGCTTTGTCGAATGGTTTGGCTCTGCTCAGATTCAGGGTGAATGGAGCGAGAACTTCAAGACCATGCCCGCCAACGAAAAGGCTGCTGACAAAGCACCCGCAAGCCAGATCGCAATGTGCTCCATCCCTGCTCAGGATATCGACTGGGCTCTGGTTGCTGCCAACATCGACAGCTGGTGCGAAAAGATCATGCTCGAATACATGCAGTAATAACGCATAAGCATGCAACACGTTGCCTTTAATGGCATGTGCATCTGTAATGCCTGGGGCAAGGGGAACCTTGCCCCATTTTTTCACACAAATCTATTTCGAAAGGATGGAGGCCACCGCAATGATTCGATTGAACGATATCGAAGTGCGTTTCGGCGATTTTACCGCTCTGAAGGATATCAATATTCATGTGAAGGAAGGCGAATTTTATACCTTCCTTGGTCCATCGGGCTGCGGCAAAACAACAACCCTGCGTACCATCACTGGGTTTATTGAACCTGTTCACGGTACGGTTACCGTCAAAGGCAAAGACCTTACTCATGTGCCGGTAGAAAAGCGAAATATCGGTATGGTATTTCAGAACTATGCTCTTTTTCCTACGATGAGCGTCTATGAAAACATCGCCTTTGGTATGCGTGTCAAGAAAGTCAACAAGACGGATATCGACCGCCGTGTCAAGGAAATGGCGGTGAAAGTTGACCTCACCGACCAGCAGCTCGGTCGCAAAGTTGCCGAGCTCAGCGGCGGTCAGCAGCAGCGTGTGGCTATCGCGCGTGCCCTTGTGAATAATCCTGAAATCATCTGCCTTGACGAGCCGCTTTCCAACCTCGATGCAAAACTGCGTGTGCAGTTGCGCGGTGAATTGAAGGAAATGCAGCGAAAATTCGGCATTACGACTGTATATGTCACCCATGACCAGGAAGAAGCACTGACGCTTTCCGACTGCATTGCTGTTTTCAATAAAGGTTTCATCGAACAGATCGGAACCCCGAATGAAATCTATTCCGAATCAAAAACAGAGTTTGTCTGCAACTTCATTGGCGACATTAATAAGCTTGAGCCGGCGACCGTTGCAAAACTCGCTGCACAGACCGGCCGCAGCCTGAACCCGGATGCCGCAACCTATGTCCGTCTGGAGCGGATTCATGTAAATGATCCCCATGGGCAGGGACGTGCCGTATTCCCCGCCAAAGTGACAGGTGCTGAATACTTCGGTCTGTACATTAAGTATATCCTGGATCTTGACGGGCAGACGCTTAAATGCATCGACAAGAATGATGGTCGTCAGTATCTCAAGCCCGGCGATCAGGTGGAAGTCTCCATTGATGCCGCCGACCTGATGGTGTATTGAGGAGGCGTCATATGCAAGCGAATAAAATACCATGGAAAGTCAGAATTGCGCGCATGTCTCCCAGTCAGATGATTCTGTTCGGCATTCTGGCAGCCATCTTCATCTGGTTCATCATGGCATGCATGGTTCTGCCTATCCTCAATCTTCTCAAAACCGTCTTTTTTGAAAACGGAAGCTTGTCCCTGGATGCCTTCAACAAGCTGCTCAAATCACCGAGAGCCATGAAGGCACTGAAAAACTCGTTTATTCTGGCCCCTACTCTTTCGCTTACGGTTGGATTTGTCGGCATTTCTCTGGTACTGATTACCGAATATTTTGATATCAAAGGGTCTAAGATTCTGCGGCTAGGATATCTGACCACTCTGATCTACGGCGGCGTCACGCTGGTGTCTGGCTATAAATTCATCTACAGCAACACCGGTGTGCTTACCAACCTTATCGCCACCATCTTTCCCAGCATGAACCGCAACTGGTTCACGGGATACTGGGCCGTGCTTTTCGTGATGACTTTCAGCTGCACGAGCAATCATATGATCTTCCTTCGGAATGCAATGCGTGCAGTTGACTTCCAGACTGTCGAAGCTGCCCGCAACATGGGAGCAAGTCAGTGGTATATTCTCAGGCGCGTTGTCCTGCCTGTATTGCTTCCCAGTCTGTTCGCAGTCACGATTCTCACTTTCATTACCGGTCTGTGCGCCATGAGTGCACCGCTCCTCGTCGGAGGTAAAGATTTCCAGACTATCAACCCGATGATCAAACAATTTGCAGACATGACTACAACCAGCGCAAAATCTCTTTCTGCAACGTTATCACTGGTCCTGGGTCTTGCAACAATGCTGCTTCTGGCAATCCTTACTGCAATTGAGCGGCGCGGCCATTATATGTCTGTCTCCAAAGTCAAGACAAAAATCATCAAGCAGAAAATCAACAATCCGATTGTGAATGTACTTGTCCATATCTATGCTTATGTTCTGTTCATCATTTATGTAATTCCTGTTGTCCTGATCGTTCTGTTCTCCTTCTCTGACTCTGCACACATTCAGATGCGTCAGTTGGATTTCAGCACCTTCTCACTTCAGAATTATGTTCAGCTTCTCAAACAGAGTACTGCCTACAGGCCTTTTGTTGTTTCCATTCTCTACTCTGCTTTGGCCTCCATTATTGTCGGTGCTCTGGTCATCATTGCCTGCCGTTATATTCAAAAGAGACGCAGCAGCGCTTCTGCAACTGTCCTGGAATATTCCCTGATGCTTCCCTGGCTGCTGCCTTCCACTATGATTGCTCTGAGTCTTATGCTTGCCTTCAATCAACCTCGCTGGTACATGTTCAATCAGCCTTTGATTGCGACTCTGCAGCTTCTGCTGATCGGCTATGTCATTGTTAAGCTGCCATTCACCATGCGCATGACCAAAGCAGCCTTCTTTGGCCTGGACGATGCTCTTGAAGATGCCTCTCGCAACCTTGGTGCCAATGGTCTGTACACATTCAGACGGGTTATCTTCCCTGTTCTGCTCCCCACTGTTCTTGCTATTGCGGCATTGAACTTCAACGGTTTGCTGACAGATTATGATATTTCCGCCTTCCTTCATCATCCTGCCAACCCAACACTTGGTGTAAAGATCAAAAGCCTGACGGAAGAAATGGGCAACAGCTCCGATGGTGTCGCGCTGACCTTTGTCTATGCTGTACTCATGATGATTATTTCCGCCGTCGTGCTCTATCTCGTTTATGGCCGCGGAAGCAGGGACGATTTGAAAGGATAATTGTTTCATGACATTTGGACAAAAGCGATATGAAGAGATCAATCAGCTCCTGAATGC
>ONVN01000164.1 GCA_900321295.1 uncultured Eubacteriales bacterium | reverse complement strand
CGTCTGATCCCCATGGGCGGCTTCTGTGCTTTCTATGGTGAAGATACCACCGACGAAAAAGCACTGGCAGATCCGCGTGCATTTTCCAGGCAGGCTGTCTGGAAGCGGATGATCACTGTCCTGATGGGCCCGGGCATGAATTTCATTCTTGCTTTTGCCGTCCTTTTCTTCTATGTCTGGATCGGCGGCACCACCTCCACCGTCCCGGTCATCACCGCTGTGGAGGAAAACAGTCCTGCCATGGAAGCCGGACTGGAAGCCGGTGACCAGGTGCTTGCGATCGACGGCATCGACCTGACCGACGCTTCCCTCGAGTCCTTTACGGAAGCCATCGGGCACTACCAGGAAGGCAGCAGCCCCCTTGTGCTTTCTGTTGTCCGCGGCTCCGGTGAACTTGAGCTGCAGCTGACACCTTTCTGGGATGACGCCCTCTCCCGCTACCGGTTCGGCATCTCCGTCAGCACCGTTGCACGCACCACCACGGATGCGGACGGCCGGGTGCATGTGCTGACCCGGCCTGCGTCCATCCCGACCGCTGCCTCCATTGCCTGGAACAATTGTGTCTATGCCGGTTCCGCCATGCTCACCGCCCTCAAGAATCTGGTGACACGCGGCGAAGGGCTCGACCAGACCAGCGGCCCGGTGGGCATTGTCAGTTTGGTCAGTTCCGAGGTCCGGACCGGCGGCATGGACGCCTTCATCAACCTGCTGATTCTGATCTCCATCAACCTGGGCATCATGAACCTGCTGCCCATTCCCGGACTGGACGGCTCACGCTTCCTTTTCCAGCTGCTGGAGGTCATCCGCCGCAAGCCGATTCCCCCCGAAAAGGAAGCCGTTGTTCATCTGGCAGGCTTTGTCCTTCTCTTCGGGCTGATGATTTTCTTTACCTACCGTGATATCATGAATCTGATTCACTGAGTCCTGCTGAAAACTATGGGAGGCACCTATGACAAAAACCGTTCATGTCGGTCCGCTGCTGCTCGGCGGCGGAAATCCTGTGCTCGTACAGTCCATGACCAATACCGATACAAGGGATACCGAGGCAACCTCTGCCCAGATCCGTGCACTGGCCGAAGCCGGCTGTGATCTTGTCCGCGTCTCCGTTTATGATGAAGAATGCGCCAGGGCCGTGCGCACCCTGGTCGACGCCTCCCCCGTTCCCCTGGTGGCCGATATTCATTTCGATTACCGCCTGGCCATTGCCGCTGCCGAAAACGGCATCGCCAAACTGCGCGTCAATCCCGGCAACATCGGCGGGGAAGACCACGTCCGCATGGTAGCCGAATGCGCCAAGGCGCATCATATTCCGATCCGCATCGGCGTGAATTCCGGTTCGGTGGAGAAAGACATTCTCGACCGTGACGGCGGCGTCACGCCCAAGGGAATGGTGGACAGCGCCATGCGGCATGCCCGCATGCTGGAAAAGGTGGGCTTTACGGACATCGTGCTCTCCATGAAAGCTTCCGGCGTTCGTGAAACCATTGCCGCCTATCGTCTTGCCAGTGAAATCTGCGATTATCCCCTGCATGTGGGCGTCACCGAAGCCGGTCTGCCCGGACAGGGAACGATCAAGAGCGCCATCGGAATCGGCAGCCTGCTCGCCGACGGAATCGGGGACACCATCCGTGTTTCCCTGACCGGAGATCCCCTGCCTGAAGCGAAAGCGGCCTGGGATATTCTCCGGGCACTGGATATCCGTCAGAACGGTGTCCAGCTGGTTGCCTGCCCCACCTGCGGCCGGACCCGCATCAATCTTCCTGAAATCGCAGCCCGCGTTCAGGAAGGAGTCCGGGATATCCGTGTGCCCATGAAGGTCGCTGTCATGGGCTGTGTCGTCAATGGTCCCGGTGAAGCCCGCGAAGCCGATATCGGCATTGCCGGAGGAGACGGCTGCGGTGCGCTGTTCATCAAGGGAGAGGCTCCCCGCCGCATTGAGGGCGACCTGGCCCAGATTCTCATCGACGAAGCCCACGCGCTGGCTGCGCGCATGGCAGGTGCAGAAAAATGAGTTATCAGGATCTCCTTGCCCTGATTTATAAGCAGCTTCCCCAGCTCAAAGGTCAGCTGGACCCGCCACAGGTTGTCTACATCCAGTCGGAACGAAAAGTGTATATTACCTTCTACAGCCGTGTCCTGGTGGATGAACAGGCGTTTCTGACCATGGAGCGGGTGCTGCGCGATTGTTTTCCGGCACATCCCCTGGCCCTGCGTGTCAAGAGCCCCCAGCTCAAGGATGCCTTTCTGGAGCACATTCAGGAATACAAACAGGTGCTCATTGATTTTCTCCGGCGCAATTATCCCGCTTCTTCCGCCTGGATTTCCCAGATCGACTGGCGCGCAAACGATAACCTGATCACCCTGACCTTCCCGGACTCCTTCTCCATGGATTACATGGCCCGTCAGAACATTCAGGGCCGTCTGGTCCGTGCCATTCTGGATATTTTCGACAAGGAATGCCGTGTGGAGCTCGCCGTTGCCGGCGACCAGGAGAAGCGTCTTCAGGCCCTGAGGGAAGAGAACGAAGCGATTTCCCGCCATCTGTATACGACCCGGGAACTCGACCACGAGAACGGCGAGACCGCGAAAAAGCCGGAAGGGGAAAAGGAAACAAAGCCCCGCGTCGTACGTCCGCGTACGCCCAAGGAAAAAGCTCCGGAAAAGCCGAAAGACTCAACGGTTCCCGAGATGACCGACAACGCCATCGGAAAACCGATCATGGGCCGTTCCATTGCAGACCACCCCATGGAAATGAGAGGCCTCAACTCCGAGAGCGGCCTGGTGGTGGTGCAGGGCGATATTTTCAAGCTTGAAACCAAAGAACTCAAGGGCGGTGAAATGCTCCTTCTGACCTTCGCGGTTACCGACTATACTTCGTCCATTCTCTGCAAGGTTTTCATGCGCTACCGCCGTTCCGCCTTCGGACGCCAGAAGCTTGATCTTGACGAGCATCCGATCACGGAAGAGGAACGCAAGGCCGTCATGGACAAGGTGCAGCAGATCAAGATGGGCATGAACGTCAAGGTGCGCGGTGAATGCATGTTTGACAACTTTGCCCATGAACTGTCCATTTCCGTCCGTGACCTGGTTCCCATGGAAAAGATTGAGCGCGAGGACAAGGCGGCAGAAAAGCGGATTGAGCTGCATCTGCACACCAACATGTCCACCCTTGATGCGCTTTCCCCTGCGGAAGACCTCATCGGCCGTGCCATCAAATGGGGCCATCCGGCCATTGCCATTACCGACCACGGTGTGCTCCAGTCCTTCCCCGCCGCTTTTAAGGCCGCCAAGGGGAAGATCAAGCTGATCCCCGGCTGTGAGGGCTATCTGATTGATGAGCCGGTCATTGTCCGGAATCCTGCACACCGGGCCTTTGACGAGCCCATCATTGTTCTGGACTTTGAGACCACCGGTCTGAACACCGGCACCTGCCGTGCCATTGAGATCGGTGCCGTCCGCCTGGTCCACGGCGCCATTGAGGACTCTCTGTCGATTCTGATCAATCCGCACGTTCCGATTCCTCCGAAGGTTGCCGAACTGACGGGGATCACCGACAACATGCTCGCGGATAAGGAAAGTGCGGAAACCGTCATTCCGCAACTGATGGAATTCATCGGGGATGCCCCGATTGCCGCCCATAATGCGGACTTTGACAGTGCCGTGCTTCAGGCCGAACTCCGGCGTCTCGGGCTGTCCTGGCAGGGGCCGGTGCTCGATACCCTTGCCTTTGCCCGCAAGCTTTATCCGGAAATGAAAACCCATAAACTGGGTACGCTCTGCAAGCAGCTGGGGGTCAGCCTGAAGAACGCGCACCGTGCCGTGCATGATGCCACCGCCACCGCCCACTGCCTTGCGAAGATGTACGAGGAGTGCACCGAAAAGGGCATGCATTTTCTGGATGAACTGGATGTCCAGTTAACCGGAGGCGCCATCGGCGAAAGCTATCACATTATTCTCCTCGCCAAAAGCCAGACCGGTCTGGTCAATCTCAACCGGCTTGTCTCCATCTCGCATCTGGACTATTTCCGCCGCCGTCCGCACATGCCCCGCAAGATGATTCAGAAATACCGTGAAGGTCTGATCCTGGGCAGTGCCTGTGAAGCCGGTGAGCTCTTCCGCGCCGTTCTCCGGCAGGAGCCCTGGGAAAAGCTCAAGGAAATGGCTTCCTTCTATGATTATCTCGAGATCCAGCCCATCGGCAACAATGCCTTCCTCGTCCGGGAAGGCCAGGTGCCGGATGACGATGCCCTGCGGGATCTGAACCGTCAGATTGTCCGCCTCGGCGAAGAGCTGGGTCTTCCTGTGGTGGCTACCGGGGATGTGCATTTCATGGATCCCCACAACGCCATCAACCGTGCCATCATCCAGGCCGGCATGGGCTATGAGGACTGCGACAGGCAGCCGCCGCTCTATTTCAAGACAACCGATGAAATGCTGGAAGAATTCAGCTATCTCGGACCGGAAAAATGCCATGAGGTCGTCATCGACAATCCGCGTAAAATTGCGGATATGGTCGAGCCGCTGCGCCTCTTCCCCAAGCATCCGAAGGATGAAGATACCTTCCAGCCCGTCTGGGAAGATGCCGCTGACAACATTCAGAACATGACCTGGAATACCGCCAAGGAAATGTACGGCGACCCGCTCCCGGACATCGTGCTCAAGCGTCTGGAAAAGGAACTCAAGTCCATCGTCGGTTACGGTTACTGCACCCTTTACAACATTGCTGAAAAACTGGTTTCCAAGTCCCTCGAGGACGGCTATCTGGTCGGTTCCCGTGGTTCCGTCGGTTCCTCGCTGGTCGCCCGCATGTGCGGCATCACCGAGGTCAACGCCCTTCCTCCTCATTACCGCTGTATTTACTGCCATCACGGTTTCTTTGACGTGGACAAGACAAAGTACCACGTCGGTGTGGACCTTCCCGACCGCAATTGTCCCATCTGCGGACGGCCCCTGGTCAAGGACGGTTTCGACATTCCCTTTGAAGTCTTCCTCGGTTTCGAAGGCGACAAGGTGCCTGATATCGACCTGAACTTTTCCGGTGAATACCAGAACAAGGCCCACCATTACGTGGAAGAACTGTTCGGGCACGATCATGTTTTCCGTGCCGGAACCATTTCCTCCCTGGCCGATAAAACCGCTTTCGGCTATGTCTCCCGGTATATGGAAGAACGGGGCATTCAGTGCGGAAACACAGAAAAAGACCGCCTGGCCCTGGGATGCACCGGCGTCAAGAGAACAACCGGCCAGCACCCCGGCGGCATGGTTGTTGTGCCCAAGGAATATGAAATCTATCAGTTCACCGCCGTCCAGCATCCGGCGGACGACCTGGAATCCGATTTCACCACCACCCACTTCGACTTCAACTCCATGCATGATATTCTGGTCAAGCTGGACTGTCTCGGTCATGATGACCCGACCATGATTCATATGCTGGAGGAACTCACCGGCATCAATTTCAAGGATGTGCCTCTGGATGACTGGGGCGTGCGTTCCCTGTTCCACACCCCGGACGCGCTGGGTGTCACCGAGGATGAAATTCTCTGCAATACCGGCACCTATGGGGTTCCCGAGTTCGGTACCGGTTTTGTCCGCGGCATGCTGGACGAAACGCAGCCGGACACCATGGAGGAGCTTCTGCGGATCTCCGGTCTTTCCCACGGTACGGATGTCTGGCTGGGCAATGCCCAGGAACTGATCGCCAACGGGACCGCCACGCTTTCCGAGTGCGTATGCTGCCGTGACGACATCATGAACTATCTCATCGGCATGGGCTGTGCACCGAAAATGAGCTTTACCACCATGGAGAGCGTCCGTAAGGGCCGCGGTCTGAAGCCCGAGATGGAAAAGGAAATGCTGGACCACAATGTGCCGGACTGGTTCATGGATTCCTGCCGGAAAATCAAGTACATGTTCCCCAAGGGGCATGCTGTTGCCTATGTCACCATGTCCCTGCGCGTTGCATGGTACAAGCTCCATTTTCCCTCCGCCTACTACTGTTCCTACTTCACCGTGCGCGGAGACGGCTTTGACGCTTCCACCATGCTCATTGACCCGGATACCTGCCGTGCCAGAATCCGGGAAATCCGAAACGCTGAAAAGGCCAGTGCCAAGGAAAAGGAACAGCAGACATCCCTTGAACTGGTGCTTGAAATGAACATGCGCGGAATTCATTTTCTCCCCGTCGATCTCTACAAGAGCGATGTGCGCCACTTCAAGATTGAAGGCGGTGACCTGCGCTGCCCCTTCACAAGCCTTGTCGGCCTCGGTGAATCCGTTGCGGAGTCCATCGTTGCCGCACGCAGCCAGCAGCCTTTTGTATCGATTGAAGACCTCCAGACCCGGGGACATGTCGGTGCCAGTATCATTGAAATGCTCCGCCAGCACGGAACCCTTGAAGGTCTCAGTGAAACCAGCCAGATTTCCATGTTCTGAACCAAACCAAAGGAGATGAGTGTCATGTCGACTCT
>ONVN01000156.1 GCA_900321295.1 uncultured Eubacteriales bacterium | reverse complement strand
TGGCGCTGCGAAGGCGTGATCTACCGCAAGGACCAGGACCCGGAAAATGGCGACCTGCAGGGAAATCTGTATGCCCCGGATGTCACGGTGGGACCCGACGGACGCTATTATCTCTATTATGTTCTCTCCAGCAAGGGGTTTGTCTCGGTTGCGGTGTGTGATACGCCGGCCGGTGCATATCAGTTCTATGGCTACGTGCATTATCCGGACGGCACACGGCTCGGTGAAAGGGTGGGAGATGAACCGCAGTTCGATCCCGGCGTTCTGACCGAGAACGGAAAAACCTATCTTTATACCGGTTTCTGCGGAAACGGAGACGGCACGCGGCATGGAGCCATGGTGACAGTTCTCGGGGAAGACATGCTGACCGTTGAAGAAGCTCCGCGCTTTGTAGCGCCGGGTGTCATGTACTGCGAGGGCACAGGATTTGAGGGACATGCATTTTTTGAAGCCCCTTCCATCCGCAAACGGGGCGACCTGTATTATTTCATCTACTCTTCCATTCAGTTCCATGAGCTTTGTTATGCGGTCAGCAAAAGCCCGACGGAAGGCTTTACGTATAAGGGCGTGATCATCAGCAGCTGTGATCTGGGCATTGACCGTTATAAACCCAAGGACAAGCCGATGTATTATACGGCCAACAATCACGGCAGCATGACGCAGATCGGGGATGACTGGTATATTTTCTATCACCGGCATACCAACGGAACGAACTATTCACGGCAGGGATGTCTGGAAAAAATCCATTTCAGGGAGGACGGCACGGTCATCCAGGCAGAAATGAGCTCCTGCGGGGGCACACCGCTGAGAGGAACGGGCACCTATCCTGCCTATATCGCCTGCCATCTGTTTACGGACACAGAGATGACCTATATTCCGTGGTCCGGGTGGATGGATGACCGTTTTCCCAAGATTACTCAGACCTGTGGGGACGAGGGCATGGAGCGGATGGCCTATATCGCGAATATGCGTTCCTCGGCAACGGCAGGATTCCGTTCTTTTGACTGCAGGGGAGTCAAGCGGGTGAGTATCCGGACGAGGGGTTATGCAACGGGCCGGATGGAACTTCGGACCAGCTGGAACGGAGAAGTCCTCGGAACATTCCCGATCGGCTATGCCAATGTCTGGCATGATACGGAACAGGAAATCCGAGTGCCGGACGGTGTCCAGGCTCTGTACTTTACCTTCGTGGGACAGGGACATCTCCAGTTCGCATCCTTTACCCTTCTGTAAGAAATGTCCCGCAGGCCGGTGGGAAGAATCTGCACTGGACTGCGGGATGTGATTTTTGTGATGCTTTACCTGCCAAGCCCTTCAAACCAGCGGACGGCACGCTCTGTCCATCCCTCCATGCACGTGAAGGAACCGTCGGCAAACCCGTGGCCGCCCTCCGGCCCGATTTCCAGGCGGCAGGGAATCTTCAGGGCTTCAAGGGCCCGGGCCAGGAGCTTTGAATGCTCCGGACTGACAAGAGTATCCCCGGCAGCAAGGAACAGTGCGCAGGGCGGGAAGCCCTCGGCGTGCTCGGGTATTTCAAAGGGGGAACAGAGGGCCGTTTCCAGATCACAGCCATAGAGATGTTCCGGGTTCTCCGGCCGGAAAGCAGGATCCCGGTAGCACTGTTTCCAGCTCACCACCGGATAGACCGGGAATACAGCCTCCGGGCGGGGAAGTCCGAAGAAGGCATACCCCTTCTCCGGAACATTCCAGAGACAGACCAGATATCCGCCCGCAGAAAAACCGCAGGTGATGTACCGGTCCCCATGTACCGAGAAGGTCTGTTCATGCTTCGAGATGAAGCGCAGCGCCTGGGCAAAATCCTCCATTTCACGGTCCAGAAGACCGTTGTCATCCGTAACCCGGTAGGTGAGGATAAACACATTGTATCCCAGCTGATTGTACTGGGCAGCCACAGGCCAGCCTTCCGTCAGATTCCAGACATTGACAAAGCCGCCGCCGGGAACCAGCAGGATGAAGGGCTTTTCCTGAGCGCTTTTGTCCCCTGAAGGGAACCAGACAAGACTGACGCCTTTCCGGCTTTCGTCCTCCGTGCATTCTTCCTCACTGTAAAGCGGATAATACCAGGCACCGGTTTCCGCTGCTGTAAACAGGCGCTGAAACCCTGCGGTCAGATTTCCCCCGAAATGCTCTTCCCGGAGCTGTGCGAGGGATTTGTTCCACATGTCTTCTTTTGAAAGGTCCATGTTGGTAATGGCATCGGATGCGATGGGGGCGATACGCGGATCACGCAGGAGTTTGCCGAGGGTTTTCTTCTCATCAAGGATCATATAACAGCCTCCGGTACGGTATTTTTCAGGGTGTCAAAGCATTTTGACAGCCCAAAATGGCGGATGGAAAAGAGATTGTATGGACAGAAACGGCAGGGGTTCCTATACTTGGAGACGTTCCGGAACCAATCCATTGAAAACGGGAGGAATCCAGACCATGGAAATAGGACATATCCTGAAGAAATCCAGAAACGAAGCCGGGATCACTCAGGAACAGGCGGCAGAGGCGCTCGGCGTCAGCCGGCAGACCATCTCCAACTGGGAGAACGGGAAAACATTTCCTGATATCGTCAGCGTGATCCGGATGAGTGACCTGTATTCCGTCAGCCTGGATGCACTCCTCAAGGAGGAAGCACCTGTGAAGAAAAACTATCTGGACTATCTCGAAGAAAGCACCAACACGGTCAGAAGCCGGGAGCGTCAGGAAAAAACCATCGTGGCCTGCGTGACATTTGGCATCTGGGCACTCTCGGTCATTGCGTTCTGGCTGGTCAAGAACAGCCAGGATGGGGTCGGTTTCAGCATGGCAGTGACCTGGGCGGTTCTGTCGGTCCTGTTCTTCAGCACGTCCTTCATCCTGGGACTGCGGAACTGGGGAGGCCGGTGGAAATGGCTTGCTGCACCGCTGTTCGGTGTCATGCATGCACTGGCGGGAAGCATCACATCCTTCACGGTGGAAGAAGTGATGTACCGTTCGGTGATATGGCCGGACTTCATCAAACTGCCGGTTGGGATCATCCTGTCCCTTGCCGGGCTTGGCCTCGGAATCCTGATCCGCACAAGAAAAAAAGCAGAACCTGCAGACCAGGCATGAATCCGGAAACAGCAAACGCCCCTTGCTCAGTGGTATTGTGCCAGAAAGGCATCCACCCTGCAAGGGGCATTTTTGTGCGCGGTGACTCCGGCAAAGGTTCCGAAACCATCAGATGCGGATTTCCTCTCCCTCGGACAGGTAGTGCATCCGTGGGATCAGGGGCTGAAGAAAGGCAAACTGCTCCACACCCGTGCAGTGGCAGGTATAGTACGTGGTATCGAAGGCGGAAAGCATCTTCCCATAGCGCAGAAGCTCATCATCCAGCGGATGCTTCATAAAATGGAATCCGCCGACCAGCACATCCGGCCTGAACCAGTTCATGATATTGAGAATGCCCTGATGGGAGCAGCCGCTGAACAGGACACGTTTTCCGTTTTCTTCGATCATCAGATACTGTTCGTGGCGGAAATCCTCCGGGACCAGGCGGCCGTTATCCTCGGTCAGAAGACCGGCACTTCCCATATCCAGTGTTTTATCCCTGCCCGGGGAAAGAAGGGTCAGCTGGTCATCCAGCTTTTCCGTCCCACAGGTATAGCGGAACCGGTCCCTGAGAGCGCTGTCCAGGAGCAAGTCCCGGTTCAGACCGATGTAGCGCTCCGGTCCGTGATAATGAGGTTCAAAGGCATGCCGGCTCATATAGATCGGAGCCGTATCATTGATCGCGGCGAAGGCGGCAAGACCGCCCCCGTGATCATAGTGACCGTGGGAAAGAAAACAGAGGTCCACCTTTTTCAGGTCGACACCAAAAAATGCGGCATTTTCTGCCAGAAGGGGACTCTGTCCCGTATCAAAAAGCAGACAGTGCCTGTCGGTTTCGATATACAGACTGAGTCCGTGTTCCACCGGACGGCACGTCCTGGTCGTGTTCTCAATCAATGCGACGATTTTCATAAGGTCCTTCAGCTCCGGCATACAGGAAGTGAGGGACGGCACGCATCCCGCGGGCTGTCTCCGCAGATCCCGATGAATCTTTGTTCAGCCTGAGTATAATTCGAAAACACGATCTTTTCAACAAAGAACCAATACGATAGAAAGAGGACAGGAACTTCCTGTTATGAATGAAAGAGAGAAAAATGATACTGAACAATGAGCTGAATGTGACCTTTCCGGAAACATTTCATGTGATGAATGAAGAGGAACTTAAAAAGCTGCACTTTCTGGCCAAGGGCGACGGCCTTGTTCTTTCGGATCCCGAACAGCATATCCGGATTTCCGTGGCCTGGAAGAAGATCGGTGCTTTCTCAGGACTTGTGCTGACAAGTGGTGATGTCGCGAAGTGCATGCGGAGGAGCATACGGAAAGCCATGGCAGCGTATCAGTTCCGCGCGGAAGAGCCCGTGCGGACAGAACTTGGCGGAAAACGGGCCGAAGGCCTGGCCTTCGAGTACGAAGCCGAGCATGTACAGATGACAAGCGAGTCGCTGGTGGTCAAAAACCGGAGAACGCTCTACTATTTCCATTTCTATACAAGAACCGAAGAGCAAAGCAGAAACCGGGACATCTGGGATCAGGTCCTTGCATCGGTCCAGTGGGTGGGATAACCTCAAAGAAAAGGCAAAAGCCAGGATCAGGCGATCCTGGCTTTTGCTTGTGCGCGAGGCGAGCGCACGTTCTAACGGGTGAAAGTCCCCAGACCGCCCTGTTCAGTGGGAAGGTCACAGCCAAAGTCAAGGG
>ONVN01000199.1 GCA_900321295.1 uncultured Eubacteriales bacterium | reverse complement strand
ATCAGCCTGACGGACAATGATCAGCTCTTCGCCGTCAATTTTGACTTCGGTTCCTGCATACTTGCTGTAAATGATTTTCTGGCCAACTTTGACCTGCATGGCGACTTCTTTGCCATCTACCATTCCGCCGGGGCCGACAGCGATCACTTCTGCCATCTGGGGTTTTTCTTTGGCGGCACTTGTCAGAATCAGACCACCCTTGGTGGTTTCTTCGGCTTCTACATTCTTGATGACTACGCGGTCACCCAAAGGTTTCACGGTCATGGATTGTTCCTCCTATCTTGTCTTGTTAGCACTCGGCAATGGTGAGTGCTAACGAACAATGCTTACTATACGCTATTTCGGTACGATATGCAAATAGGAACGTTTGATAAAAATCATAAAAAATCAGAAAAAATGCAGCAATGCATGCAAATAAAAAAAGAATAATCAAAAAAACGGAAAATTACTCAAAATATCTGCGGAATTTAAACGATGATTGGGAAAGAAAGGATGATTCTGGTAGAATGGTGCCGTTTGAAAGGAGCGAAAGGATGGAAACGCTGGAAATCAGAAAAGCACTACTCAGCTGGTATGACCGCAGCAAGCGTGCGCTTCCATGGCGCGGTACACATGATCCATATGAAGTATGGGTCAGTGAAGTGATGCTTCAGCAGACCAGGACGGAGACAGTGGAAAGATATTATGGCCGTTTTCTGGAGAAATATCCGAATATAAACAGGCTTGCAGATTCTTCGGAACAGGATGTTCTGAAACTCTGGGAAGGTCTCGGATATTATCGGAGAGCAAGAGCACTGCGACAGGGGGCGAAGGAGGTCGCTGCGTTTTATGGGGGAATCATCCCGGATTCCTATGAAGGTCTGCTGAAACTTTCAGGCATCGGAGAATATACGGCAGGTGCGATTGCTTCCATAGCATACGGCGAGCCGGTGCCTGCTGTGGACGGGAATGCCGTTCGTGTTTTCTCAAGGCTTTCCGGGTATACAGACTGTGTTGACACGGCCCAGGGAAAACGTGTCCTGCAGCAGACAGCGGCGGAACTGTTGGATCCTCTTCGGCCTGGGGACTTCAATCAGGCGGTTATGGATCTGGGGAGCGGAATCTGCACACCGAAACAGCCGGCCTGCATGGAATGCCCGCTTCGTGTCTTGTGTGCTTGTGGCGATATGCTTCGTGCAGAGCAGCTGCCTCAAAAAAAGGAAAAGAAAAAGCAGACCATCGAAGTCTGGGATGTTCTGCTGATCCGACAGGGGAACCGGATAGCTGTTCACCAGAGAAAAGAGAAACTTCTTGCAGACCTCTGGGTTTTTCCGATGGAGAAGCATTCCGGCCATCAACCGGCAGCCGAGGGAATTCTAACATGCGCAGATGCAGGTACAGCCAAACATGTGTTTTCCCATATTATATGGGAGATGCACCTGTGGTGCCTGACCGTTACTCCGGAGTTTGATCTTCTTCCCCAATGGAAGTTGGTTACGGTTGAGGAAATGGAAGCACTCCCTTTTCCTTCCGCCATGCGTGCCGCAAGGACGGAAGCCAGAAAACTCATGGCAAACCCGTAAAACTAACCACGCAGGCGAAGATCACCGAGAATTGCAAAATGCAGGATATCGCCTTCAAAGCCCGCGAAGTAGAAGGTGCTGCCTTCCCGTCTCAGCTCGGTGCGTATGCGCTGGCCGGGTATAATTTCTTTTTCGTAATTGATGACGAAGTGTGCAAGTTCATATTGTGACATGGTTTCAATACCAAGCGCATTGCAGCACCAGTCAAGGTAACGTGCGTTGTTGACATGCCGATTTGCATCCAGATCGGTATAGACCGGAAGAAATTCGGAGACAACGGACGCTGAAGAGAGCGGTGCGACCAGCGGAGGAAGTTTGGGCAGGCAGGGGGCCAGTTCTGGTGTATCCGGTATCAGAGCATTGACAGGGGAGAAGGAAATGGATTTCCGTGTTTCCAGATCCAGGAGAGCCCATAAGCTGGACACTTTGCCAATGGCTTCCCCATGCTCATCAGAGATCACAAAGTATCTTGGATACATTCCATGCCTGGGAGGCTTTGGATAGGTAAGAACGGATGCCGTTTCACCCAGAGCGGGATACCTGTCCATAAAGATCTCCATACGCAGGGCGACCCACGCATTGTTCTGCTTGAGCAGGTCTTTTCTTCCGCAGCCCAGCAGGTCGCAGTTGGTGGAAGCGGTTTCCTGCATGGCTTCCAGCAGGCTGCTGGGTTTCCATGTGCTGCATAAATCCATGTTTGTCGTTTTGATCGGGAACGCTTGGCAAACAGAATGAACCGGTTGTGACATTGCAGGAGCTCCTTTGCTTCTGATTTGAAGAAGGTTATGACGATTCCATTGTAAACATAATCCGAAAAGAGTCAAATGGCATTGAGGAGAAAATGGGAAAAAGATTGCGTGCCGGGAGATTGAAAGGTATAATCATAGACGGCTTCTAACAGCTCGAAAACAAGGAGGTAAGCTTTATGCCTATCAATATTGCCATGGATGGCCCAGTGGGGGCGGGAAAATCAACCATAGCGGACTGTGTGGCGAACGCCCTCGGAATCCTTCATCTCGATACAGGTGCAATGTACCGTGCGGTTGGTGTGACAGCCCTGAAAAGGGGAATTGATCCATGTGACGAGGAGAAGGTGACAGAAATGTGCCGCTCTCTCGTACTGGACGTCTCCTATGCAAAGGATGGCCAGCATACCTACGCGGATGGTGAAGATGTTACAGGAATCCTGCGCACGGAAGAGGCCAGTATGGCTGCTTCGAAGGTTGCCACATACCCTGGCGTCCGTGCTCAGATGGTCGAAGCACAGCAGCGCATGGCCAAGAATCATGACATGCTGGTGGACGGAAGAGATATTGGCACCCGGGTTCTGGCAGATGCCCCTGTCAAGATCTATCTGACGGCATCTCCCGAGGTACGGGCCCGCAGAAGATATCTCCAGCTCCAGGAAAAAGGAACATCGGACACCTATGAGAAGGTGCTTGCAGACCTGATTGAGCGTGACCGACAGGATATGAACAGGAAAACAGATCCGCTGAGGAAGGCGGAAGATGCAGTTGAAGTCGACACATCGGAACTGACATTCGATGAGAGCGTTCAGGAAATTCTGAGAATTGTCAAGGAGGCGCTGGGAGTTGGCTGAGAATCATCCGGAAAAGAAAGAGTCTTCGACTCGGAAACGTTCTGTGCTTTACATGCTTGTTCGGGTGGTTGCGTTCCTTGTTTTTCATACAATCTGTCCGGTCCGATATCACGGAAAAGAGAAATTGCGTACATCGGGGCCGTTCATTCTGATCTCCAATCACTTTTCAAACTGGGACCCGCTGATTAACGGATATGTGGTCAAACCGGAAATCGTGTTTCTCGGGAAAAAGGAACTGGCGTCTGTTCCTTTTTTGGGATGGCTTTTCAACCGTCTTCATATGATTGCGGTTGACAGACACAACATGGACATGGCTGCTATGAGAAACTGCATGAAAGCAATAAAGAACGGGCGGGTCCTGGCAATCTATCCCGAAGGTACAAGACATCATACGGGAATCATGGAAAACATGGAAAGCGGTATTGCGATGATTGCGCTGCGTGGAGCTGTTCCTGTTGTTCCGATGATGATTGCTACTAAGATGCGTCCCTTCCATATCACCCATGTGTATATCGGAGACGAGATTCAGACAGAGGATCTGGTCAGTGCAGGCATCAACAAGGAAACATGCCAGACGTTTATGGATCGGATCCGGAATGCCTACGGCGAAATGATCCGGCTTCACGAAACACACGGCAGCGTGGATTGAGACAAACAGGAAAATGGCTTCAAAACAGGATTACTGCATGAATATTTTTTTGAAATGCTTGCAGGAAAATGAAGCACAGTGTAGAATCTTCTATTAGAATCGTGAAAGGAGACTGTTATGCAGCTTGAAGTTGCTGCTCACGCAGGCTTCTGCATGGGTGTAAGGCGCGCTGTAGATGCCGCCTGGAAGGTCGCAGAAAGCGGCAGGCCAGCTTGTACGTTGGGAGAATTGATCCACAATCCGCAAGTGGTGAAAGCTCTTGATGAACAGGGAGTTCCGACTGTCAACACTCCGGAGGAGGCAGCAGGAAGGCTTGTACTGATCCGCAGTCATGGTGTTTCACCGGACGTGCTGGAACAGTTGCGGAACGCAGGATGCGACATTCTGGATCTGACGTGCCCGTTTGTAGACCGGCTTCACCGCACAGTTGCCGAGTACTCAACAGACGGAACGCCTGTGATTCTTGT
>ONVN01000081.1 GCA_900321295.1 uncultured Eubacteriales bacterium | reverse complement strand
TTCCGAAACCGAAATCCCGCACGGTGACGGGGTGCCATCCGGTGAGGTTTTCCAGCCGTGCATCATAGGTTTCCCCCAGTTCCAGGTCATTCTCCCGCACCGGGCCGTTCTGGCTGGCCTCCCAGGACTCGTCACTGCAGACAACCGTCTTTCCATTTACGTCAAGCTGGCACAGCAGAGCGAGATCATTTCCGTAGTAGTTTTTCAGGCCGTCCACCCCGATGCAGCCGCGGTACCAGCCGTCGCCCAGGACGACTGTCAGTTCGTTTTCACCGGGTCGGAGCAGCGAGGTGACGTCATAACACTGAACATACAGGCGCCTGCGGTAATCACCGGTACCGGGAGCCAGCACAAAATCGCCTACGCGGCATCCGTTCAGAAAGGCCGCATAGAGGCCGTGGCAGGTGATGGAGAAACAGGCCCTGCCTGTTTCCCCGACGGTAAACCTGCGGCGCAGATAGGAAGCAGGCTGCCTTGTCTCAGGATCATGGGGAAGCTCCGGGTCAATCCATTGGGCCTGCCAGAGGGGCAGGGCGGCGTTTCGGATCATCATCTCAATACCTCTCATTCAGCCATTTTGCGCTGAGTTCCAGGCTCCGGACAGGGTCTTTTTCGATCCAGTTCCGATGGCTTTCGAGCACGACGGCCTCGACGCCGCCTGCTTCCGCAAGGACGCGCAGACCATCCAGGTCCATGTTGCCGGTGCCCAGTTCCATGCTGTCCTGTTTCAGGATAGGCGTCATGGCAGGTCCGTTCTGGCGGCTGCCGCGGTCTGTGACATGCCACAGTTTCATGCGGGTGCCCAGCTTCTGCATCCAGGCTTTGGCATCGGCACCGCCGTCGGTGAACCAGAAGCTGTCAAACTCAAAGCTCACCAGCGCAGGGTCCGTGTCCTCAAGGAGGATATCATAGGCGCGCAGCCCCGGTCTGACCTGCAGAAGCTCCACGTTATGATTGTGATACAGCAGGGAAAGGCCGTCTTTCTGCAGGCTTTCCCCGGCTTTGTTCAGCCGCCGGGCGAGCTCCCTCACGGCGTTTTCGTCCGTGTAATCAAAGCGGTACATGCCGGTGATGACCACTCTGTCCGTTCCGTAGCTTCCGGCCTCCTCTGCCACCGCCCCGGCTTCCCGCTCCAGGCTGCCCAGATCGGTATGAAGGCTGATCACGGAGAGTCCGGCCTCCTGAAGCAGGCTTTTCCAGTTCAGGGAGCCGCCTTTGCCCGTGGGCATGCCGGCTGCACGGGTCATGAGGCGCACCATCAGGGAGGATGGATGAATCATAAACCGATTCAGCTCAAGGCCGTCGTAACCGGCGGCCTTGATGCGCTGCAATGTTTCGCGGGCTCTGGCTTCGTTATCCGTCACCGTGCCCAGCATGATCTGCTGTACTGCTTTTTTCATTTTCTGATCCCCTGAAGAATACGGTTCAGCTGTTTGATACTCTGTTCATCCGCACCGCCCTGCTTGAGCAGGCTGATCATGGTCATGCGGCCCATCATGCGCTGAAGGGCAGGATTGTCCTTGACGGCATTGGCCACATCGCCGCGCTCGGCAGCCCCTCTGGCCATCATCTGGTCCACAACGGCGCCGGCCCTGGGATGCTGCCGGATCTCACCCAGGGTGTCCATGATGGAGAAGCAGGCGGGGTCGATTTCCTCTGCATCAAACCAGTTGGCCACAGAAGCTGCAGCCTTGTTGAAGATATAGCTCTCATCCGGCTCAGAGACTCTGCGGATGCAGATGGTATCGTGGGCATCGCCGGCAAAAGCCTCCACCAGGTGTTCGCCCATCAGCGGGATGCGGAAGCGGAACACGGTTTTCCCGTCCGCCTCGCCCACAAAGGTGCCGTCCACAAAGAGCCGGACATGGGGCTGGTTGGAATAGACCTTGATCTCGGTCTCTTCCTCACAGCGGTTGATATAGCGTTTGCCGCACAGATGAACGAAGGGTTCCTTCCGGTTCCAGGCAGCCTTGTAGAGATAGAAAGCATCCTTCCGCAGCAGGCGGTCAAAGGTGACCAGACCCTTCTGGTTTTCTCCGTGCTTGCCGCCCTCGTCACGTCCGTCGGCGGCAAAGTCAAACAGGTTCCAGACATGGGTGGCCCAGAGATAGGGGCGTTCTTCGATCATCCGGAGCATATGTTCGTGATAGAGGGCCTGGTACTCTTCGGTATAGTCGCCCTTTTCCGGATGAGAGGAATGGAAGGCAGGGTTCGCATCCGCCCCGTATTCTGAGAAGCCGATCACCCGGTCCGGATAGCGGGCATGGTACTCGTCGAAGAATTCATCGGTCTGTTCCATTTCGCCCAGATACCAGCCGAAATACAGGTTATAGCTGTTGATATCCGGGATTTCCAGAATCGGGCTGTCCGTCTCCAGCATGAACACGTCGGCCATGGTGGTCAGGCGGGTTTTGTCCATGCGGTGGCACAGGTCGTTCAGGAGACGGTGGTTTTCCAGCAGCTCCTCACTGACGGCACTGGCGGCCGTGATTTCGTTGGACAGTCCCCACACGGCAATGGAGGGATGATTGCAGCACTGGGTAATCAGCTCCCGCATCTGGGAAAGCGTGTTGTCCCGGCCGCCCGGCATATGCATGGTAATGTAGGGAATCTCCGCCCAGACCACAATACCGTTTTCGTCGCAGAGGTCATAGAACGCCTGGGCATGCTGGTAGTGTGCCAGACGCAGGGTATTGGCTCCGATTTCCCGGATGATGGCCATATCGGCTTCATGGTCCTCTTTCGACAGAGCGTTGCCCTTTCCCTTCCGGTCCTGGTGCCGGCTGACGCCGCGGAGAGGATAACTCCGGCCGTTGAGGAAAAAGCCCTTTTCCGGGTCGCAGCGGAAGACACGGCAGCCGAAGCGGGCGGATATTTCGTCCCCGCTCTCCAGTCTTGCTTCTGCCGTGTAGAGATACGGGTCCTCCACGCCGTCCCAGAGATGAACGTTCTCAATCAGGAATTCCGTCTGTGCGTGTCCGTCCACGGAGGGAACCGTCCTGCTTTCTCCGTTGACTGTCATCGTCACGCTTCCGGCATTCTGCCAGGTTTCCACGGTTACAGCGGCGGTGTGCTTTTCCAGATCGACGGCAGGGGTCACCCGGATGCCAGGCGTTCCGTCCCGGACCAGCTCAAAATGCTCCGCGGGAACGGAAATCAGGCGGACTTCCCGGTAGAGGCCGCCGTAGAAGGTAAAGTCGGCCTTCTGCGGATAGACACGGTCGCTGTCTTCATTGCTCACGGAGATTTCCAGCAGGTCCCGGCCGGTGCGCTTTCCGGTCAGCTCCACCCGGAAGGTGGAATACCCGCCTTCGTGATGGCCGAGTTTTTCGCCGTTGAGGAACACTTCACAGGTGTGTGCCGCACCGTTCAGTTCCAGGAACTGCCGTTCACCGGCCGTCCCGGTTTCGGCAAGCTCCCTGAAGTACCAGCAGGTGCCGCGGTAATAATCGTTGCCTCCGTCCTGGCCGTCAGCGGCATTCCAGGTGTGGGGAAGGGTCACGCTTTCCCGGGCCGCATCGCGGCCCTTGGCGAACTGCCAGCCGTCTTTCAGGGTCAGAATCTTACGCATGCTCGGGATCTCCTTTGTGCAGTTCCTTTTCGAAAAGCTCTTTCTGGGCTTCGGCTTTCTTGTCGGCAATCCGCTTCTGGACATTCACCATCTCTGCCTTGTCCAGTTTGCAGGTGCGCATGGCGATCAGAGTGCAGATCCAGCCGATGATGGCAAGGCCGAAACGCAGGAACATGGTCATCCAGAATACGCCGGAGGTCGCCTCGTCCGTGGGCTGCGGCATGGTGGTGGTGTAGCCGATCCAGGCAACACAGGCGGTGGCGATGGCAGCGGAGAAAGAGGAAACGATCTTGTCAATCAGGCTGTAGGTGCCGCTGACCACGGCGGGGATATACTTGCCGCTGCGGTCCAGTTCATAGTCGATGGTATCGGCCATGAAGGCAGTGCCGCCCGTGGTCACGCACATGGAGAAGCCGTTGGTGACAAAGGTCAGGATGACATAGACGATCATGGTCACGCCCATATGGGAGATGGTCTGCGTGCCGACCGTGTTCCGGGTGATGATGAAGAAGGCGATCATGGCCAGGTTTGCAAGAATGCAGTTCCGGGTCCAGGTCACGATGGTTTCCTTGCTGCCGTGTTTGCCGGCATACCGTGCGCCAAGGATGGCGAACAGGATGGAGGGCAGCATGCCGATCATGCTGAGCGTGGTGGCCAGGCCCATGTCGCCGATCAGGATGCCGTTGAGCATGGTACTGACGATGGAGGCGGACATGGCCTGCTGGGCAATCTTATCCGATGCAGCGGAGACAATGTAGGCCTGCAGGGGACGGTTGTGGCGGAGGACATCGAGCATATCGCGCCACTTGAGGCGTTCGTGGACTTTGTTGGTGCCCTTGAAGTTCTCCGGCTTGTCATATTCGGAAACGCCGATGCAGGCGAGGACGACACCGACAAAGGAGAGAGCGATGCACATCCAGGTGGTGACATTCAGGAAAGACTGGTTGAAGCTGCCGCCCATAGCCGGCATGAGCTTGGTATAGACAATGATGTTCAGGGCCATGGGGGTGAGATAATTCAGCGCGGTATTCCAGACACCGACGGTCGGACGCTGTTTCGGGTCATTGGTGATCAGCGGACCCATGGTCTGGGCGGTCATGTTGACAATGGTGTAACCGACCACATACAGCAGATAGAAACCGAGGAAAGTGGGGATTCCGTGGCCCTTGCTGGAGAAGAAATTGAACATGCAGAGGAGGCCGATGCTCTGGACAGCCCAGCCCAGGATCATCAGCGGGCGTACCTTGCCCCAGCGCGTATTCACACGGTCATAAAGGAAAGCGAGCAGCGGGTCGGTGATGGCGTCAAAAATACGGGTAAAGGTCAGCAGTCCGCCGACGACCATGGTGGCGATGCCGTAGCCGATACTGGCGGAATAGCTGGCCAGGCCGATCAGGAAATAGACGGCCATGCCGTTGAGGGCATTGCAGGCCACCAGTATGATCTGCCAGAGTTTGGCTTTGCGGTACTGGACCTCACCTGCGGGAGTGGGAATGGATTTCGCGCTTGTCATGCGGAACGCTTCCTTTCGGTTGTCATTTTTAAAGCACAGTCCTGGAATTCCGTACTTTCTGGTGAGATCATACAGGGAAAACGACAGGACAGTAAAGCCAAAAAAGGAAGTCGAATGACAAAAATTCGGGAAGTTTGGCGGAAAATTGTTGTCATGCTCCCGGGATCGTTTTATAATCGGAAAAAAGCATGAGAGGAAAAGCATATGTCGGAAATCATGACGCGTGCAGAACAGAATCTGTATCTGCTGCAGTCCCTGATCCCGAGCGGGGAGAGCTTCTTTCTCTGGTGTTATGGCAGTGACGGCCGGCTGGTCGGCTGTTCCTGCCAGGGAGAAATCAGGGAAACGCTGCATCACGCCTTCTGCGCACTGGGCGGTTATGACAAAATGCTGGAATATGTATCTGCTCCGGAAAGCGGTAATCCGCGCATCCTGGGCTCCTCCATCGGAATGCAGTGGGCTGTGACCCTGGAAACCGAACGGAAACGCAGCCTGGTGTTTGTTGTCGGTCCGGTTTTCCAGTCGCCGCCCGACGAGGCAAACATCCGCAGTGTCCTGTATTCGGAACCGGAGAGGGCAAAAGACACGGGCTGGATCCGGCCGTTCTGCGCGATCCTCCCGCTGCTCCCGGTGATGTCCTATGCCGTATTCGGAAGGTATGTGATGCTGGTGCACAACACACTGACCGGAAGCCAGCTGGGCATGGAAGCACTGCGGAGAGATTTCGGGACACAGGAAACCACTCCTGCGGCACCGATCGGTGAACGCAACCGGATCAGCGTGTACAGGGCGGAGCAGGGACTTCTGGATATGGTCCGCAAAGGGGATATCAACTATTTCAGCGTTCTGAACCGGAGCACCAGTCTGAGTCCCGGGGTCCCCGTGCATGGACGGGACCCGCTGCGCCAGATGAAAACCAGCATCACGGTATTTACAACACTGGTCACGCGCGCCGCCATGGAGGGCGGCCTGTCGCCGGAGATCGCCTATCCGCTGGGCGATTCCTATATCCAGGCGGCGGAGGACTGCCGGGATTCAGGAGACCTGAATTCTCTGGCCCATGCCATGTATCATGACTTTATCTACCGGGTGCATCAGCTGCACAGCAATCCGGGGTATTCCCATGCCATTCAGAAATGCTGCGACTACATTGATCTGTCGCTGGACCGGAAAATCCGGGCGAAGGATCTGGCCGTCCTTGTGGGCTACACGGAATATTATCTGACGGAGAAGTTCAAAAATGAAACCGGACTCTCGGTCAGCGACTATATCCGCAGGGCAAAGATGGAACGGGCCAAAGTGCTGCTTCTGACGACAAACCTGCAGATCAGCCAGATTGCGGAGCGGCTCTCCTTTAACACACCGAACTATTTCATACAGGTGTTCAGGGAATCCGAGGGATGTACGCCTGCAGTCTTCCGGGAACAGAACAGCAGACAGAACTGAGGACCCCGCATCCGCCCGGAAGAAATCCGAAACAGCACATGGGCAGGGGACAAATCATGTCCTTTCTGACCGCCTCCGGATCAGATGCGTCAGCTTTTTCAGAAAGATGCTGATCGGTCCATCAAAAAAACTGATCGTCTCTTCAGGCCGTGACCGAAGACTCCCGGAAAAATCCGCATGGTTTTCGCTGAAACGCATCTTTCCGTCCGGACAGGCAGGAAAATGCCATCAAAAAATCAAATAGGCCGATTCGGGATTTGAATTGACCGTTTCCGACCTCCTTTTTACAATGAAATCATCAATTGCAGTTCAGGATGATTACCTGAACACAGGAAAATGGAGGAAGAAAACGTGAAAGTGCTGAAAAAAATCGGTCTGTTCACATGGATCCTGATCGGCTTTGTCGCCGGTATCCTGCTGGGCATTATTGCCCCTGAAGCAGGCAAAGAACTCAAGTTCCTGGGCACCATCCTGACGAACCTTCTGAACATGGTGGTCGTCCCGCTGGTCATGAGCCTGCTGATCACTGCAGCTGCTGACGTAGGCGACATGAAGAAGCTCGGAAAGCGGGCCGGCACAACGTTCGTGATCTTCATGATCACCACGGCCATCGCCATCCTGATCGGCCTGGTGGTTGCCAATGTCCTGGCTGTCGGCAAGGGCATCACCATCAGCACCGAGGGTCTGACCGCTGACAGCTCCAAGAAGATGAATATCCTGGATACGCTCCTGGGCATCATTCCCACCAACATCTTCTCATCCATGAGCAGTGCAAACCTGCTGCAGTGCATCTTCTTTGCCCTGCTGTTCGGCTTTGCCCTGACCCTGATTCCTGAAGACAAGGGCCGCGGCACCGTGCAGAAGTTCTTTGCCGGCGTTGCGGAAGTCATGAAGAAGATCACCAACATCGTGCTGTGGTTCTCTCCCATTGGTGTGTTCGGCCTGATGGCCTGGGTGGTCGGCACCTATGGTCTGGCCATCCTTGGACCGTATGCCAAAGCCATTGCTGCGGTCTACCTGGGCTGCATCCTTCATGCTCTGTTCACTCAGGCCGGCGTGATGATCGGCGGCATCTGCCATCGCAATCCGTTCCGCTTTGTGAAGGAATACCTCCAGACCATTCTCTTCGCTGTTGCTACCTGCTCCAGCGTGGCTACCATCCCCCTGAACCTGAAAACAGCCAAGCGCATGGGTGCTGCTGACGATGTGGCAGACTTTGTCATCCCCTTCGGTGCCGTCATCAACATGGACGGCACGGCCATCTATGAGGCTGTTGCTGCCATCTTCGCCGCCCAGGTCTTCGGCATTGACCTGAGCATTGGCCAGCAGATCATGATCATGCTTTCTGCGGTTCTGGCTTCCATCGGCACGGCCGGTGTGCCTGGTTCCGGCCTGATCATGCTGACGGTCGTTCTGAACGCTGCCGGTCTTCCCCTCGAGGCTGTCGGCCTGCTGGCCGGTGTTGACCGCTTCCTGAACATGGGCCGTATGATTCCCAACATCTTCGGCGATGGTGCGACCTCCATGGTTGTCTCCAAGTTTGAAGGCAAACTGGGCCCGATGATGAGCGAGGAAGAATACAACAAGACCCATGAAGCTGCCTGAAACCTGAAAAAAGGAGAAAGCCATGAATATCAACGCATTGATGATGGATGTCAGCGACAACGTTGTAACCTGCATGACGGAGATTGCCGTGGGTGAGACCGTCTGCTACCGCAGGGGTGAGGAAATCTGCACACTGATTGCCAAAGAAGCCATTCCCTATTGCCACAAGATTGCCCTGACAGTCATCCCCAAGGGTGGTCAGGTCATCAAATACGGTGAGAGCCTCGGCGAAGTATCCGAAACGATTGAAGAAGGCCACTGGGTGGCGGACCACAACCTGTTCAGCGTGCCCCGTGACTATGACAGCGAGCTCGCAGGCGAGGATTTCGTCATGTGTGCGAAGCAGTCGGAAGGCGCACCGGATCTGAAGGGATTCAAATTCTGGGGTTACCGCCGGGCTGAAGGCCGCCCCGGCATCCGCAATCATGTCCTGATTCTGCCCACCTGTGCCTGCGGCAGTGAAAGCAGCCGCATTGTGGCCAGCCAGGTCCGCGGTGCTGTGAACATCGTCTTCAACACGGGCTGCTCCGATGTGGCCGCCAACACGGAAATGAGCCAGAAGGTGCTGACCGGTTTTGCCTGCAATCCCAATGTGTACGGCGTGGTGATTATTGGCCTGGGCTGTGAAACCGTACCTCATCTGAAGCTCAAGGAAAAGATTCAGAAAATGACATCCAAGCCTGTTGTGTCCTTCGGCATCCAGGATGAAGGCGGCACGCTGAAGACCATTGAAAAGGCCGTGCGGGCTGCACGGGATATGGCAGCGGAAGCAGCCATGCAGCAGAAAGAGCTGTTCGACGTGTCCGAATTCTTCCTGGGCATTGAATGCGGTGGTTCGGATGCAACATCCGGCATTGCCAGCAACCCTGCCGTGGGCGAGCTCAGCGATATTCTGGTGGATATGGGTGCCACCACGATGATCAGCGAGTCCATCGAATGGATCGGCGGCGAGCATGTGCTCGCGAAACGTGCCGCCAATCAGGAAATCCAGCATCAGGTTATCGAGGTCTGCCGTGCCTATGAGCAGCATCTGACCGCAGCCGGCCAGGACTGCCGCGCGGGCCAGCCGACCCCCGGAAACAAGACCGGCGGCCTTTCCACCCTGGATGAAAAGTCCCTGGGCTGCATCCGCAAGGGCGGCACGCGTCCCATCGTGGAAGTGCTGGAACAGGCCAAACGGCCGACAAAGCACGGCGCGATTGTCATGGATACGGCAGGGTATGATATTTCTTCCGTTACGTCCATGGTAGCCGCAGGCTGCCAGGCTGTGATTTTTACCACAGGCCGCGGCACGCCGACCGGGAATGCCATTGCGCCGGTTCTGAAAGTAACTGCCAACGGACGCACCTATCAGAAGATGGAAGACAACATGGATATCGACCTGAGTGCGATCGTGCGCGGTGAAAAGACCTATCAGCAGATGGGCAGGGAAATGGTCCGGAACATTGAGGATATCTGCAATGGCAAAATGACCAAAGCCGAGGCCTTCGGTTTCTCGGATGTGGCCGTGGACCATGTCTGCAGATATGTATAAAGAGCACAGGGAATGCCTGGGGATGCCGCCCGTGAACGGCATCCCCGCTTTGTGTTTTCCAGCAGGAGGTTTTCCATGAAAGATATGGATCTGGTGTATGCCATTTACCAGTATGGGTCGTTCTCCAAAGCAGCAGAGGAACTGTTCATCGGACAGTCATCCCTGAGCATGGCGATCCAGCGCATCGAAAATGAGCTGGGTATGCCTTTGTTTGAGCGCAAACATCATCCCATCCGTCTGACGGCAGCCGGCAAGGCATATATTGAATACTATCACAGGGTCAAGCCCGCCGAAGAGAACATGCTTGCCTATATCCGTGATCTGAACGGTCTGAATACAGGCACGCTGACGATCGGCGGTACGCATTATCTCCTGTCGTATATTCTGCAGAATGCCATCTGCCGTTTTGCGAAGGCGTATCCGAACATGGAACTGCGCATTGTGGAAGCTCAGTCCAGTGCTTTCCGGGACCTGCTGGTGGACTGCCGGATCGATCTTGCCCTGATGTGCCAGGTGGATGATCCCGGACTTCAGTCCATCGGGCATGCCTTTTATGATGATCTGCTCCTGGCGGTTCCCAAGGATTATGTGACGGAATACCAGCTTTCGAATAATTACCTGACCGATGAGGATATCCGCCAGGTGAAATTCACGGCCTATGATCATTATTTTCAGACGGAGCATATCGAAAAACTGACCTTTCTGCAGCTGACGGAAGGGAACAATCTGCATATACGCAGCGAAAAGATCTTTCAGCAGCTGGAACACCGCCCCGCCAGGATTATTCCGATCCAGCAGTTCGCGACCGCCTATCATCTTGCCAGTGCAGGCCTGGGCTGTACGCTGACCAGCTGCCATCTGATTCAGGGCATGAAGAAGGATCATCTGGTATTCTACACGCTGCCGTCTTCTCTTATGCGGCGGGACTTCCATTTTGTCACCAGGAAGGATGCCTACATCTCAAAGGCCGTTCAGGAATTCTGCAGGCAGTTTTCGGAATGGGAGCCATAAGCGATGAGCATGCAGAGGACCCTGAACACGGGCCGAAGCCCTTCAACGGAAAGACTGCATCTGGCCATGCTTCTTTCGGTGCTCGGCGGCATCATGGATGGATATTCCTATTCTGTCCGCGGAGGCGTGTTTGCCACCGGCCAGACAGGCAACCTGATCATTTTTGCCTACCGTTTTGTGCACGGTCAGCATGACAGGGCTGTCCGGGCCTTCATCCCGATCCTGGGATTCTGGCTGGGCATCTTTGCGGCGCAGTTTCTTCTGCGCCATCTGCAGCTCAGGCCCGGGGAAAGCAGGCAGAAGGAGAGAAAACTGAAAAGCCGGGTCCTGTTCCTGGAAGCGCTTATCCTGTTCGGCATCGGGTTTGTGCCGGACACTGTGCTGGATATCATTCCCAATTCCATCACCTCTCTGCTCGCCGCCATGCAGTTCAGCTCGTTCCGCAAATTCGAGGATGAACTGGCCTATGCCTCCGTATTCTGCACGGGAAACATGCGCTCCTGCGCGGAACTGTACTATAAAGGCCTGTTTGAGAAGAACCGTTCCGCCCTGCACAGAGCGTGCAAGTATACCTGCATCCTCCTGTCTTTTCTGGCAGGTGCCGTGACGGCGATGATGCTCGGCGAGGCCGTCGGAGAAAAAACGATCTGGCTTGGCTCTGGTCTTGCGCTCCTGTGCGGTTTCCTGATTTCAGGAGAATAGGCATACGGGATAGGAAAGAATACACAAAGAGCCCGTCCGCTGTGGCTTTTCCACAGCGGACGGGCTCTTTGTGATGGGAAGAAGAATTGATTTCAAAACGTGCCATATCCCTGTTCCTTTCAACGCCTGAACAGGCAGCTTATCTCGGCCAGCGGTCTTCCGGGGCAGGCAGGGCGGGGAACGGCGCATGCGGTTCCTCCTGATACCAGTAACAGACACTGGTGTAATCATCCTGCCGTTCGAACAGACCGTGCGGTCCGCGGGGACCGGAACCGATCTGCTGCACAGTGACCTTCAGATCTTCTGTGAACAGGATGGGGTCGGGAATGTGCCAGCGGTAGAAGCTGCGCATGGGCGGAATGTCCCGCTGGAAGTATTCTGCATGGAAGGTATCCTCGCATCCGTAGAACGGATATCCTTGGAATGGCGTGCAAAAGGTCTTTTCCTGCATGTAGCCCTTTTCATTCCGGTATCCCCCGAAAGACCATGCGCCGCCGAAATAGTCCTCCAGGCCGGTGGAGCAGAGGCTGGGATATTCCGTATCGCCGTCGATATAAAACTTGAATTCACCCTCGCCATACCAGTAGCGTTCCAGAGCCTGGATCATCAGGTGGGTGCCGATGTACTGGCCGCGGCCGCGGATGCCGTCCACCAGCACGTAATCGTCCTGAAGGGCCGTCAGCTTCTGCCTGCGCCACTGGGCATGGAAGTGCCCCATGTTTTCCGGCAGTTCGTCGTACAGGGTATAGTCAATCTGGAAGAACAGTCCGGTAATGTCGCCGGCGTGCTGGTTTTCCAGGGTGATGCGCGCATGGGAGGAAAAGGGCATGGGCAGGAAGCAGTTCATGCCGCGGCGGGGGTTGACCGTGATGGCCAGCGAGTTGACTTCATAGCCCCTGGCAAATCCATTGAGGAAGAAGTCGCCCAGCGGGACTTCCACGGAAGGCGTTTCCTCGTGTTCCCAGTACATTCTCAGCACCAGGTCCCGCAGGACGAAATGGCCGCGTTCCGTTTCATCGGTGACGGTGAACCAGATGTGCTGGATAATGCCGCAGCCATCCACATCCATCAGCACTTCCGTACTGCCGGCGGGAATCCGGTCAATGCAGGGTGAACCCTTGCGGGAGTGTCCCAGTGCGCTGTCCTTCCGGCAGGCAGCGCCTTTTTCGCCGGTTCTGTTTTCTCCGTTGATGGAACAGGAACGTCCCTGCCGGAGAACAGGCAGCCCGGAAAGAAAACCCGGGGAAGAAAAGAACATATGGCGTTTCCTCTCTTTCTTCAGACTCGTGTGCTGATGCCCTGGATCAGGGTCAGGCTGTCCAGCCTGATGCGGGACTCCACCTTTTCGCCCTGAAGCAGCTTCACCATGCTGTCAACGATTTTCTCTGCCAGCTCTTCGAAGGGCTGACGGATCACCGTCAGCTGGGGACAGAGGACAGTAAGAACATCCGTGCCGTCATAGGCGATAATCTGTATGTCCTGGGGAACCGACAGCCCTCTCCGCGTGTCACAGTTCAGAAGCTCTGCGGCATTGATATCGGTTGCAAAGAAGGCGTCAGTCCCCGGATACTGATCGAACACTTTTTCGATCATTTCCCGGCTGCTGTGCAGATCTGCAAAATGATTGGCTGAAGGAAGCGAAATGCATTCACATCCGGCGGCGATCATTTCTTCCAGAAAGGTCTGGTGACGTTTGGCAGCGTCCGTTTTGGCGGAGAGATCACCGACGATCTGGAGAACACGCCTGCATCCTCCCCTGAGCAGTGCCTGAGCAGCCATCCTGCCGCCCAGGGCGTGATTTGCCGCGATGGAGACACTGGCGCTTGCAAGATGCATGTCAAAGGAAATGATCGGGACGGTGCTCTTGGCATAGTTCTGGTCAGACAGGCCCGGGCTGCCGATGATGATCCCATCCACCCGCGCCTGTTGAAGCAGGTCGAGAATCCGGCTCTCGTGTCCGACATTGGCCTCAGTGGTTCGCAGGAGGACCTGATAGCCGAGATCAAAGAACCTGTGCTCAATCTGCTGGGCGATCTGGGCAAAGAACGGATGGTTGATGCTGGGGACAATCAGACCGATCGTCTGTGTTCTGGCGCGGGTCAGGCTGCGTGCCAGCATATTGGGCGAATAGTTCAGATCCTGAATGACGGCATAGATTTTCTCGCGGGTTTCTTTTGAAATGTATCCGCGGTTGTTGAGTGTCCGCGATACGGTAGTGACCGATACGCCTGCCTTCCGGGCGACGTCACGGATTGTGATGGACATATATGACACTCCTTTTGCGGCAGTGGGAAGAGATCAATGCTGAGAACACCATATCATAGACCGACACGTATGTCAAGAATGGGTCATATACTGAAAAAGAAACCTGTTTTCATGGAAACAACGGAATTATTCCGACCAGGCGCTCGGAAACGAAAAAATGAAGCATACCAAAATATGTCAACAATGCGTCATAAAAAACCGAGAAACATGCAAACAGATGAAACCGATTGCAGAAAAAGATGCCCGCCCGGACAATGTCATGTAAAAAACGGGAGAAAACAGAAAAGAAACAACATGAAAAGAAAAGAAGAACAGGCCACATAAAAATACGACCGAAAAAACAGAAAAAATGTGATAAACGGTTGACATATAATGAGGGCTGTGCTATATTGAGACCACTTAAGCCACTGTTTTTTCACGACCGTACATGCATCATGACGGTCTGCGTTTTTTCAGACTCTCTTCCCATTCATCTTTCAGTCAGAAGATCCCGCTGATCTGCACGCTTCACCGGAAAGGAGAAGATTCAGATGAAGATCTTTTATCATCCAGAAGACGGCAGGATGGGTGACATCATCCCGTATTATGAGGATGGTGTTTTTAAGCTTTTCTATCTGGGCATGGGCTGGACCAATGTATCCACGGTCGACCAGCTGCATTTTTATGATGAGTACCGCACCGGGATTTACGGCGGAACGGGTTCGGTCATCAAAGTGGACGGCATCTACCATATGTATTACTGCAAGTTCACGTTTGAACCCTATATGCGGCAGTATGTCTGCCATGCGATCAGCGAAGACCTGAAAACATGGAAGGAACTTCCGGAGGAAACGTTCCAGCCGGATGATGTTCTCTATGAGATGACCGACTGGCGTGATCCCCATGTCATCTGGAATGAAGAGGAAGGATGCTGGTGGATGCTTCTGGCTGCGCAGCGCAAGGGACTCACCATGAGGAAGGGCTGTGTCGGTCTGTGCAAATCCACCGATCTTCATCACTGGACGATTGAGGAACCGCTGTATGCTCCGCGGACCAATCAGTCGGCTTTTGAATGCCCTGACATCTTCCGGATCGGAGACTGGTGGTATCTGACCTATTCCGTCTATACAGACCGCTTTGAAACGCTGTACCGCATGGCAAAATCGCCCAGCGGCCCATGGATTACGCCTATCGTGGACACGTTTGATACCCGGTGCTTCTATGCGGCCAAGCATGGCACGGACGGGGAAAAGCATTTCATGTACGGCTGGAACCCTCAGAGGGAAAAGAATCTCTGGCATTTCAATCCGGAACAGTATAAAGGAAAGGACTACAACACCTGGGACTGGGGCGGCACGATGATTGTGCATCAGCTGATCCAGCAGCCGGACGGAACCCTGACGGTTTGTCCTCCCAAAGCAGTGGATGAAGCTTTCCACACCGAAGAAAGCCTGTGCTTCACACCGCTCAACGGTGACTGGCATACAGAAGGAACTTCTGCCGGAGTTTCCTCTCCGGATGCCTATGCATGTCTGCTGATGAACCGCGTTCCTGAGAGCTGCAAGCTGGAGATGGATGTCCGCTTTGATGAAACACCCAGGGAATTCGGTATTGCCCTTCAGGTGGATCAGGACTTTGCCATGGGCTATTACCTGCTCTTTGAGCCGAACCGTCATCGTGTGCAGTACAAGACCGGCATCCGGATGTATGAAGACGGCGGCAAGATGTTCCCCTATGAAGTGGAGCAGGAAAGGCCGTTTGAATGGGAAGCGGGCAGATCCTACCATGTGCGTGTGTTTGTCCAGGACAGCATTCTCCTGCTGTATGTGGATGACAGAATCGCGCTTGGCACCCGGATGTTTGACCGCAAGGGCAGACGTTTTGGACTGTTTGTGTCAGATGGCTCGGCATCTTTTGAACGGATCCGTCTTCTGACAGAATAATCATTTACGCTCCATCTTCGCAGAGGAGAGCATTCCCTTCTGCGTGAGAATGATATCCAAAGAACTCATCGGAGGTGAAGTACATGCGACGCGGCTGGGTTATCACAATTGCCGTGTTGGGACTCATCGGAATCCTGTTTGGCGCTGTATTCATTCTTGGAAACAACGGCATACAGAGTACGGAATGGCACGCATACACGCCCGAATCCATGGCAAGGGCAGAAAATGCGGAAGCTGTTTCCGTGGCCGAAGCAGTCCTGTCGCCGGAAAACTGCAAACTGCTTGAGGAGTATGAGGGCAGGAAAAACGTCGTGCACCTCTCCACGGGCGGAACGGTGACCGTTGTCCTGAAGGCTCCCCAGACCGGCAGTTACGGGCTGAAGGTTGGCTATCACACCCTGAGCGGAAAGGGCATGGATATGGAATTTGCCCTGTCCGTAGACGGGAAGCCCTACAGTTCGGCCAATGCTGTTGTGTCTCTGAACCGAATCTGGACAGATCAGGGACAGCCGGAGCGTACGGCGACAGGCAACGATCTTCGTCCGAAGCAGGTGGAAGCTTACATCTGGACGGAAGCCCTCCTGGCCGACACCAATGAGGTGGAAGGCAAGGTCATTCTTGATCTTGAAGCAGGAGAGCATACGGTGGAGCTGAAAGCACTGCGTGAAGAGACGGTTCTTGATTATCTGGCACTTGCAGCGCCTGAAGCACTTCCTTCTTATGAAGAATATCGTGCGGCGCATCAGGACCTGCAGGCCGTCAGCAATATTGAGATCGTCATGCAGGCAGAAAACACGCTTGCCAAATCTGCATCGGCTATTTATCCGACCTATGACCGTACTTCTTCCCATACCCAGCCCTATCATCCGACCCAGATGCGTCTGAACACCATCGGCGGAAGCGGATGGAAACAGGTGGGGCAGTGGGTTGAATGGGTGATCGATGCTCCGCAGGACGGTCTGTATCAGCTGGGCCTCCGCTATCATCAGAATCAGCTCAAGGGCTTTTTCGTGGCCAGACAGGTGATGCTGGACGGTCAGGTGCCCTTCCGGGAAATGCAGGAAGTGCATTTTGCCTATCGGTCTGAATGGGTGATGGATTACCTGGCAGATCAGGGCGGAACGCCTTACCTGTTCGCACTGACCAAGGGCACACATGTGCTGCGCATGCAGGT
>ONVN01000294.1 GCA_900321295.1 uncultured Eubacteriales bacterium | reverse complement strand
CATCAGCGGAGCCATCGTTTATCTGAAAATATACAGTGCGGGTATGCCCGGGGCGGCATTGTTCAATTTTGGAAGCGCAGTTCTGGCAGCCAGCGGGGACACACGCCGTCCACTGGTTTTTCTCTCATGTGCCGGTGTGCTGAATGTCCTCCTGAACCTGTTTTTTGTAATTGTCTGTCGGATGGCAGAAGCAGGTGTTGCTCTTGCGTCAGCGATCAGTCAGAGTGCGGCTGCCTTGCTGATCCTTGTTTCTCTGACCCATCGCACGGGCAGCTGCTGCCTCTCTCTCAGACACCTTCGGATTACACCTGTAAAGGCACGCCAGATTCTCTCTCTGTCCATTCCTTCCGGTATGCAGAATGCGATATTTGCCATTGCAAACCTGTTTGTACAGGCTGGTGTCAACACGTTTGATGCCGTCATGGTGGAGGGGAACTCTGCGGCAGCCAATGCGGACGGGTTGGTATATGACATCATGGCGGCCATCTATACAGCCTGTTCCAGCTTTATGAGCCAGAATTATGGCGCAGGAAAAAGAAAAAGGGTGATCCACAGTTATTACATTTCACTGTCCCTGTCACTGGGTGCCGGGCTTCTCATGGGAGGCATGCTCGTTTTGTTTGGACGCCAGTTTCTGTCGATCTTTACATCAGAAAAGGAAGTCGTCGAGGCGGGCATGTTCCGCCTGAGGGTGATGGGCTTATCCTATGGTTTTTCAGCCTTCATGGACTGTACGATTGCAGCCTCCAGAGGACTTGGCAAGAGTGCTGTGCCGACCGTGATTGTCATTCTGGGATCCTGTGTTTTTCGGGTTATCTGGGTATATACCGTATTTGCTTATTTCCATACGATTACTTCTCTATACCTCCTGTATATCTTCAGCTGGACACTGACAGCGGTAGCAGAGATCCTGTATTTTGCCCGCTGCTGGAAAGAAAAGAGGCGTCGCATGCCAGAAGTATAAAAAAGAATATGAAAAAGCCATGTTTTCCGGCAAGGACCAGAGAACATGGCTTTTTCAGAACTCAATGAGAGGACGAACTGGAAGCGGAGACGGCGGATGATGTGACGGCACAGCAAAGAACTGCGTTCTGCATGATCGCCATGGAAAGTGCCGAGGACATCATGTAAGGACTGCTGTCGCTTTCATTTCTGGCCGCACTTACGAGCATTGCTGCATGCATCAGCCGGATTTTGGCCCCATGACCTAATACTCCATATCCCTTCTGATTCTTTAGGAAAGCATCTGCCTCAAGGATGTCTTCCGCTGTCCGCTGCGGGTCGGGATCACACATGGCAAGAGCAGCCAGGGCGGATAACTCATAGCCTTTCCCGTATTTACGTTCTGCGTGCTCCAGATGATCTCGAATCGCCATCAGACGCTCAAGTGCAGGAATGGTATCTCCTCCAGCCAGCAGCTGGGATACCGCTTGAAGACCGTTGGAGTCTGCAAAGGAAAGGGAACCTTTGAGAAAACGATAAGCAGCTTCCATATCCTGGATAATCTGTTCGTCTGTCTTTGCTGAAGCAGCAAGAAGAACGGCAGCAGGTTTGTCTTCTGAACTGGTCAGGAACGGATGCTCCTTTTTCATCAGCTGATAGAGGGTTTGTCCGCGGTCAATCAGATGATCTGCCTCCTGGAGATCAGGAAGCATCAGAGAAAGCAGGGCTGTATATTCGGAGCTTCCGAAGATCTTTTTCAGGTGCTGATAGAAATCCATAGACGTCTGAAGATACGCAGGATCATTCTGATGCATTGCGAGATAACAGCAGGAAGGCATGATCATGGTATTACGGAAATTGGAAAATGCACCTGTCTGTTTTTTCAGGAGTTCTTTTGCGGCTTTCAATTCATCGGTCGGAACTGGATTGCCGGTTTTCATAAGTGCGCAGGCACAAACGGGATAAAGATAACTGCTTTCATAGCGGAAGGCGAGTTTCAGAGCATTGCGTTGATCGATCATGCGCTGTGCAGTTGCAAGAAGAATGTCATTCATGATGTTTCCTCGTTCCTTATCTGTTTACTGCAGACGAACGGATTCTGCAGACAAGACTAGTATAGACAATATCCGGAAAACAACAAGGGGATTTATGCGAACGAGACACAAAAAGGTCTGAAACAGCCGGAAAAGTGCTTGTTTTCACAACTGGAACTATCTATAATGCATACGGATTCTTTGTGAAATCAGCTTTCCGGATGCGATTTCCGGGGGAAAATGGAAGACCCTGCAAAAGGAGGGCATATGGTTACAGACCTCTGGATGTTTATGGGTCAGTCGAATATGGCTGGCAGAGGCATCAGCAATGCACAGTGGCCGGAAAAAGCGCCACACCTGACGATTGGCGCGGGATGGGAATATCGGGCCGTTTCTGCACCGGGACAACTGTTCCCTGTTGAGGAGCCATTTGGTGTCCATGAAAATCGGCAGGGTGGCATTGATGACGGGGAAATGAAAACCGGCAGCCTGGTAACATCTTTTGTGAATGCATGGTATGTGGGAACTGGAATTCCTGTCCTTGCCGTATCAGCATCCAAGGGTGGTTCATCGATTCTTGAATGGCAGCGGGGAGGTGCCTTTTTCACAGATGCGATGAAGCGTATGCTAGATGCAAGAGAATTCATGAAAACGCAGGGAAGTCAGATCCGGCATCAATATGTTCTGTGGTGTCAGGGAGAAACGGATGGCGATCTGGGAACCACCCGTGATGTATACAGGGAGCGTTTTTTCCGGATGCTGGATGCCATGCACAGGGAAGGAATTGAGCAGCTGATGATGATTACCATCGGGAAATGCAATCTTCCTGGCGCAGAAAACCGATATGATGCCATGATCGGATGGCAGAAGGAAATTGCCGCTGAACGCAGAGATGTGTGCCTTGTTTCATCTGCTTTTGAGCGGATGCGTGACCAGGGACTGATGAAAGATGCTTTCCATTATTATCAGCAGGGATACAATCTCTGCGGGAAAGATGCAGGGGAACATGCTGTCGAAGCACTTGCAGCGGGATTTTTTATGAAAAAAAGAGAGTAAATTACAAAAATCATCCTGATTTTGGACGTGTGACAGGATTTTGAGGTTGCGATTTTCAAAAAACGTGGCATACTTATACAGTTCATATCAATGCAACAGGAACTGGGCCCTGCATGAGAAGAACGAGTATCCGAAAAACGGTGTATCCGTTCTGATAATTTGCTTCCGCTCATCATCCGAAGGGAGGAACCTTTTTGAAACCATATTACATTTCTACTGCCATAGCTTATACATCGGCGAAGCCGCATATCGGCAACACCTACGAGATCGTTCTCGCGGATGCGATTGCCAGATGGAAACGTATGGAAGGATACGATGTCTATTTCCAGACCGGTACCGACGAGCATGGACAGAAAATTCAGGCCAAGGCAGAAGCTGCAGGCATTTCTCCGCAGCAGTATGTAGACCAGGTTTCCAGCGAGATCAAACGGATTTGGGATTTGATGAATACGTCCTATGACCGTTTTGTGCGTACGACGGACCCGGAACATATGGTCAAGGTTCAGAAAATCTTCAAGCGGCTGTACAATCAGGGTGACATATATAAGGGAAAGTATGTTGGAAAATACTGCACACCCTGTGAATCTTTCTGGACCCCCAGCCAACTTGTCAATGGACGCTGCCCCGACTGTGGCCGGGAAGTGCAGGATGCTGAAGAAGAAGCTTATTTCTTTAAAATGAGCAAATATGCGGATCGTCTGATGGAGCATATTGGGAGTCATCCCGAGTTTATTCAGCCGGAAAGCCGGAAGAATGAGATGATCAACAACTTCCTCAAGCCAGGTCTGCAGGACTTGTGTGTATCGAGAACCTCCTTTACATGGGGCATTCCAGTGGACTTTGATCCGGGTCATGTGGTTTATGTATGGCTGGATGCTTTGACCAACTATATTACATTCTGCGGTTATGATCCGGATGGTGCGTCGGATGAACATTACAGAAAGTTCTGGCCTGCTGATCTGCATCTGATCGGAAAGGATATCATCCGTTTCCATACCATTTACTGGCCAATTTTCCTTATGGCGCTTGGTGAACCCCTGCCCAAGCAGGTGTTTGGCCATCCGTGGCTGCTGGTGAGCAACAATGATTCTGAAGCAGGCCAGAAAATGTCCAAGTCCCTGGGCAATGTGATCTATGCAGACGATCTGGTGGACTTCTTTGGCGTCGATGCAGTTCGTTACTTTGTGTTGCATGAGATGCCCTTTGCCAATGATGGTGCATTAAGCTATGCTTTGCTCATTGAGCGCATCAATGCAGACCTTGCGAATATTCTGGGCAATCTGGTGAACCGTACAATTGCCATGAATCATAAATACTTTGAAGGCAGGATTATGGATCCGGATACGCCGGAAGAAGTGGATGAAGACCTCCGTGCGGTGGCACTTGCCATGCCTGGAAAAGTAGCCAAAGCAATGGAAAGCTTGCATGTGGCAGATGCTATCGATGAAATCTTTGTTCTTCTCAGAAGAGCAAACAAGTACATTGATGAAACCACACCGTGGGTCCTTGCAAGGGATCCGGAGAAGGCATCCCGTCTTGGGACGGTTCTCTACAATCTGCTTGAATCAATCCGTTTTGCCGCAATTGCGCTTGAAGCCTATCTCCCGGGAACATCCCAAAAGATTCTGCATCAGCTGAATGTGGAGAATGGAGGCCTGGAGTCTCTTGCTTCCTTTGGGGGCATGCCGGTGGGCGGCCAGGTCGGTACCGCTGAAATCCTTTTTGAACGCATGGATCCTGCCAAGAAAATGCAGGAAATTGCGGATGCGAATGCTGCAAAGGCCGAACCTCAGAGTACGGTCACCTTTAAGCCGGAGATTCCCTTTGATACGTTCGAACAGGTTGATATGACGGTTGTAAAGGTTGTTGCCTGTGAAAATGTGCCGAAATCCAAGAAACTGCTGAAGTTCCAGCTGGATGATGGCTCCGGCAAGCCCCGTCAGATTCTTTCTGGCATTGCGGCATACTATAAGGCAGAGGAACTGGTCGGAAAGACACTGGTCGCATGCACGAATCTTGCACCACGTAAGATGATGGGCTTTGAATCCTGTGGTATGCTGCTAAGCGCAGAGAAAGATGACAAACTCGAACTGTTGATGCTGAGTGATACAATTCCCGCCGGCGCTAAGCTCTGCTGATTTGTCCGCAGCATCTGCCCCAAAAACAGAGCTCAGCAGGATGAGAACATACATGAAAAGGCATGGGTTTCCATGCCTTTTTCAATTGTCCGGAAAGCCTTCGTGCGAACTCATTCCTGTGGTATCAGGCCCAGGGTACTGATTGTAGAATGCCGATTGACCAAGTAGGGAAATAGGCGTAAAATGAATGCGCTGCAGATGGAGATTCTTGGATTGGAAAGCATGCATATGCATTGTGAATGGCGACAGATACATGTCTGTTTGTAAACTGTACGGACAGGATGACAATACGTGAAGGATGGGTATCCGGAAACACGCGGAGAGGAGAAGCAAGATGGCATCAGTTGTTGCGCTGTGCATCAGTGAGAAGCGGGGAACAACCAAGTATCCGGTGGATAGTGTGGAAGTAAAGCAGAACTGGGGAATTCTCGGAGATGCGCATGCGGGCGACTGACACAGGCAGGTCAGTCTGCTTGCAGCAGAAAGCATGAAAAGCATGCAGAAAGTCTTTCCGGATCTTTCCGCTGGCTCTTTTGCAGAAAACATCCTTACAGAAGGCATCAGACTGTCGGAACTTCCAATAGGAACAGAGATTTCGGTTGGAAGGTGCCTGCTGAAGATTACACAGATTGGGAAGGAATGTCATCAGGATTGTGCGATCAGAAAAAAAGTTGGGGACTGTGTTATGCCCAGAGAGGGTGTCTTTGCCATTGTTCTCAAAGAAGGGATCATTCATATTGGGGATGAAATCCACATTGAATTGCTTCCGGACCCAATATGATGGTTGAACGGCAGGTATCCCGGACATTAAGCTTCCAGTCGGAAGACAGTGCCAGATAACCGACATGAAAACACGCTCCGCTGTGAATGGCGGAGCGTATTTTGCGTTTGTACGGTGCAGTTCGTCCCTCCGGTTACAGGCGGGGCAGGGTCAGATTTCAGAGAGAACATCCTTGGCGGAAACGGTCCGGAAGGCAGCAGCACGTCCCAGACGGTTCATGACGGCAAGACCTACGCCATCGGTCGGCACAACTTCAGAAAAGATGACATCCATTTTTTCGTCATCCAGATGTCTCAGCGTGTCAAAGAGAACTTGTGCGGTTGCGGAAGGATTATGGATGGAACCGATATCATGTGGAGCACAGTCAGCAAGCAGAGGCACGTGCTCGGAGAAGCACATGACACAGGTTCTGTATCCTTTTTCCCTTGCGTCATGGCAGAGCGCGGAAAGCGCAAGAACAACCTGTTTTTCTTCCCCTTCAACAAGAGTCACCTGACCGTTTGGAGAGTAATGACGGTAACGCATTCCAGGGGAGAGAGCTTTCTCACCTTCCTGCAGGGGACGAAGGACACTGCCTGCAACATTCACTTGTCCAAGAACCGATTCAAGCATTTCCCGCGTGACACCGCCCGGGCGGAGAATCGTTGGTGTCCCATGGGTCAGATCAATGACCGTTGATTCGACACCGACATCACAGGAGCCACCATCAATAATCAGAGGGATTCGTCCTTCCATATCCTGAAAAACATAGTGTGCGCTGGTAGGACTGGGCTTGCCGGAACGGTTGGCAGAAGGAGCCGCGATTGGGAGGCCGCATGTTTTCAGGAGCGCAGAGGCAACAGGATGACTTGGCATTCGGATGGCGACGGTGGGCAGGCCTGCAGTTACCTCGAGTGGAATGGTTTCACGACGGGGCATGAGAATCGTCAGAGGACCAGGCCAGAAACGTTTCATAAGAAGTGCAGCACCGTCCGGAAGATAACAGATATCGTCCAACTGTCCGGCATCCCAGATATGGACGATCAGCGGATTATCGGCAGGACGGCCTTTTGCAGCAAAAATCGAAAGAACCGCATTTTTATCGAGTGCGTTTGCACCGAGACCGTAGACTGTCTCTGTGGGAAAAGCAACCAGCTGACCTTCGTGCAAGAGCTTG
>ONVN01000165.1 GCA_900321295.1 uncultured Eubacteriales bacterium | reverse complement strand
CCATTTCCGTGATCACAATATCCACCTTATTCTCAATGGGATAATACACAGGCTGCATATTGTAGAAATTCCCGGAGACCAGCAGTTTCCGGCCATACTTTTCCCTGGCATATTTTCTGGCATGGTCCGCCAGCTCACCGAAATACCGGCGGACCTGCCGCACCTGGAATTCCCAGTATTCACGGTAAAACGGGGCTTGTTCCGGGAACGTGCATTCATGCATCTTCAGATATTCACCGTAATGAAAGGCATCCAGGTTCACCTCATTCCAAGCAGCGCCCAGCTTTCCGGACGCTTTTTGTGTTTTCAGCCATGCTGTGAACTGCTGCATGCAGCTTTTGCAGAAACAGCCTCCGGAGCTGATGGACGTCATGGGGAGCTCACATTCGTCCAGCTGAATCCCCGGGACCCCCGCATCAATCTGAATCTCGATGATTTTTTTTAGATAGCCTCTCCAGACAGGATTATTCCGGCACATCTGGTAGCACTGCTCCTTATGCCCCCGGATTTCCACCCACTGGGCATGGATCGGTCTGCCGAAGAGGTCCCTTGTGCAGCATGCTTCCAGGAGGTCCTTGACGGGGTTTCCCTCCTCATCCAGGATGCCTTCTGGATAATAATCCCCTAGACGGGTGGGGAATGCTTCCGGCCAGGTGTCTGCGCTGAACTCCCGCAGTCCATACCACGACATGTCTGCCGATTCTTCCGCCCTCTGATTCATCCGGATGATATGTCCCTGTCGGTCAAAAACCACGGGATATTCCCACCCCTGCACTTCAAAAACAATGCCAAACAGTTTGATTCCCCTGCGGTTGCATTCCGCAATGAACTCGCTGTCGTTCATAAAGCCGTAGATCTGCAGACGGGGATCCACCGGCCCAAAGGCCTCATGGGATAAAAACGGCAGACTGATGCTTCCCCCTCCGAGCCCTGCCCAGGCCAGAACCGTTCCATGATAGGTTTCAAGATCTTCCAGCATCTGCCGGCTGCGCATGGGGAGACTCGGATGATAGCAGAACTGATGTTTGAACCATCCGTCGAAATAGATCCCCCGTTCCATGGTCTTCCTCCCGTATGATTTTTTATCCTGTATGTCATTTTTCGCTTCCCTGAGTTTACAGGCTTGCATCAGGTCCGTCAATACGGGGAGAACAGATTGGAGTGGTTTTATGCTTATTCGCAGTGCATCCTGGATCACAAAGCCAGGAATCAGTCCGAAGACCGTTCCTGTATTCCGGAAAACATTCCACTGCAAAGGCAAAGTCGCCGAAGCGTTCCTGGAGGCCACCGCAGCGGGCGTCTACGATGCACAGCTGAACGGCCGAAGGGTCGGTCAGCTCGTCCTGACCCCCGGATGGACCGAGTATCATCATCGTCTGCAGGTCCAGCGTTATGACATCACGGACCTTCTTGAAGAGGACAATACCCTTGACCTCACGGTGGCCAACGGCTGGTACCGGCGCGCGAATGCAGAATGGACACACACAAAATATCCGGATGAAGACCTTCCCGCCATGGTCATTGCAGCCCTTCAGATCCGTTACGCCAGCGGCGAGGAACAGACCATTTTCACCGATGCCCTCTGGCAGGCCGGACTGAGCAATATTCTTCTGAGCGGTATTTTTGAAGGCGAGGACGTGGATGCACGGCTTGAGCCCTATGCTTTCGAATCAGCCGCCATCATTGACTATCCGAAGGATGCCCTGATTCCCCATGAAGGGCCTGATATTCTGGAACAGGAAACGGTGTATCCCCGGCGCTCCTTTCACACGCCTAAAGGAGAATGGGTTCTGGATTTCGGCCAGAACCTGACAGGCTATATGGTCTTTGAGACGGACGCCCATGCCGGAGAGAAACTGAGCATCTCAACCGCAGAAGTCCTGGATCAGGAAGGCAACTTTTATACCGCCAATTACCGGTTTGCCAGAAGTCAGTTTCATTATATCTGCCGGGAAGGCCGGCAGACGTATAAGCCGCGGTTTACCTTTTTCGGATTCCGTTATCTGCGTCTGGATGATGCGCCGGAGGCTTTTTCTCCTGAATGTATTCATGCCGTCGTTGTTCACTCCCAGATGCGGCGCACCGGCTGGCTTGAAACGGAAGATCCTCTCGTCAGCCAACTGTTCAGCAATATCCTCTGGGGGCAGAAGGGCAATTATCTGGAAGTACCCACGGACTGTCCCCAGCGTGACGAGCGCTATGGATGGACCGGTGATGCGCAGCTGTTTATCCGTATGGCCTCCTATCAGTTTGATGTCCGGCAGTTCTTCCGCAAATGGCTCGCGGATCTGCGTGCCGCCCAGCGTGCGGACGGCTGGGTCCCTGAAGTGATCCCCACCATTGTCTCCTACAAACCCGGCTGTGGTGCCTGGTCCGATGCCGCAACCATTATCCCCTGGCAGCTGTATGAAACCTACGGCGACATTCGTTTCCTCCGCGATCAGTTTGACTCCATGACAGCATGGGTTGACTATGTCCCAACGGTCACAAAGACGCCGGATCTCTGGACCGGATGCTGGACCTATGGTGATTGGCTGGCCCTCGATCATCCGGATGGATATGTTGCTCCGGACCTGGAAACCTCCAAGCGTGGTTACAGTGACGACAACCTGGTCTGTTCCGCTTACTATGCAAATTCGCTGGATATCGTCATTCGTGCCGGAAAAGTACTCGGCATGGATGTCCGGAAATATGAGGCTCAGTACCGGCGCACGGCAGCCGCATTCCGGGCAGCGTATGGCCACCGGCTGAACACACAGACAGAGAAAACCCTGGCCCTCCGGTTCGGTCTTGCTGAAGATCCGAAAGAAACCGCCGATGCACTGGCCGCCCAGGTGGTTGCCTGCGGTACGCATCTCCAGACCGGGCTTCTCGGGACCGCTCATCTTCTGCATGTGCTGAGTGACTGGGGATATACGGAACTTGCCTGGTCACTGTTTCTCCGCAGGGAGTACCCGGGATGGCTGTATTCGGTCACCCGCGGTGCGACCACCCTCTGGGAGCACTGGGACAATATCCGGCCGGACGGTTCCTTCTGGGACGACGACATGAATTCGTTCAATCATTATGCCTGCGGTTCTGTGGGCGACTGGGTATTCGGCATCGCCTGCGGAATCCAGCCGTCTGAGCCCGGCTTTGCCAGAGTACGGATCGCTCCGCATCCGGACCCGCGCCTTCCCTCTCTGTCCGGCATTCTGGATACGGTGCACGGACGGATCCGCTCTGCATGGAAATACACGCAGGACGGAATCCGCTATGAAATCGAAACACCGGTTGAGGCAGAAATCATCATCGAAGGAAAAACATACATTCTTTCCCCGGGCCGTTATCTGTTCTGACTTTCCCCCGGAAAAAAACGTGCCAGTCACCGCTTCATGGAACGGTGGCTGGCTCTTTTTCCGGGAAAACAAAAGCCGGAATCTGCGCGAAACAGATTCCAGCTTTAAGGTCAGCGTGCAGGATCAGACATGAGCCTTGATCCAGTCATAGTTCTTCAGATCCATGCTCAGATGGCGCGGGAGACCTTCAACCATCATGGGGGTATAATGGCCCTGAATCAGAGGACGAACATAGTCAAGGAACTCTTCGGTGACATAGTCGCCTTCTTCGTTGATCCACTCACGCGGAACAACTTTCTCACCATTGGCGATACGATGCACATCGTAGACACCGGTTGCGCTCTGATAAGGATCATCGGACACGCGGTCGATAACAACCATCACGCCGGAAGAGCCTTCATCGGCAGCCTTCACGGTTGCACCGCCAACATTGAACGCCTCATCAACGTCAATCTTGCTGGCCAGATGGGCAGCGGCACGCTGGAGCGTTGACAGCTCAACAGCACGGGTCTTGCAGCCCAGTTCCTGGTGAATGATCTCTGCCAGATAGGCAGCGGTACCGGTCATCTGAATGTGGCCGAAGGCGTCCTTGGTCTTGGAACCAGCGGTATTCTCGCAGACATATTTGCCTTCTGCATCCTTGATACCCTCGGAAACGACTGCCACGACGACGTCCTTCTTTTCCAGAAGATCCCGTACTTTCGCAACAAATCCTTCCACATCAAACGGCAGCTCCGGCAGATAGATCAGGTCGGGACCTTCGCAGTCTTCACTGCGGGAGAGAGCAGCAGCACCGGTCAGCCAGCCTGCATTACGGCCCATGATCTCGATGATATTGACGTTCTTCTTCTTATAGGAGAAGCCTCTTGCATCGCAGATGATTTCCTTGGTGGAGGTAGCAATATATTTCGCTGCGCTGCCGAAACCAGGCGTATGGTCGGTGATAGCCAGGTCATTATCAATGGTCTTCGGGCATCCGACAAACTTCTGCTTCGCACCGGTCAGAAGAGAATAGTCGAAGAGCTTCCGAATCGTATCCATGGAGTCATTGCCGCCAATATAGATGAACACTTCGATATCCAGCTTGTCCAGGAGCTCAAAAATACGCTCATAAACAGCTTTGTCTTCATGAATTTCGGGCAGCTTGTAGCGGCAGGTGCCCAGGAATGCAGAGGGCGTCCTTTTCAGAAGCTCAAGATCCAGCTCATTCTTGATATGGTCGGACAGATCAATATACTGCTCATCCATGAAACCCTGGATGCCGTAACGCATACCATACACCTTGGTGTAGCCACGTTCCATGGCTGTCTTGAAAACACCAGCCAGGCTGGAGTTAATTACTGCAGTCGGACCACCAGACTGTCCGACAAGAACATTACCTTTCATGCTGTTACTCCTTTTCCATGTTGATCTCAAGCCAATTCTTCAAACCGAATTGCTGAAGGTATTCTACACTATTCATGGAGTTTTGCAAAGTGAAATATTGCATAATTTCTGTACGTCTGATGATCACCGCATCTTCAGATCCTGTTTTCGTTGCCCCAGGTGCACAGCTGATCGAGAACCTGCATCAGGGAACGGCCTCGTTCCGTCAGGGTATACTCCACCCTCGGCGGGACTTCCGGATACATTTTCCGGTGGATCATGCCGTCCCGTTCCAGTTCCTTGAGATGCAGGCTCAGCGTTTTATCCGTGACCTTTCCCAGATAGCGCTGCATCTCGTTGAATCGGACCGGTTCATATTCCATCAGACAGTACAGGATGACCGGCTTATACTTTCCGGCGATGAGCGAAAGCGTATAGCTGTAGCCTGTGTCCGTGAAATTGGCTTCATCAATCCGCTTCATATCCTTACTATCCTCCAGGAAAGTACCTTTCATAAATGATGGTACTTGTCTTTATTTCGGATCCATGATACCATGCTTATGCTGAAAAGGCAATCAAAAACCCGAAAGGAATGTCCGTGTTATGAAAAAGAATCTCGGCGTTATCCCCGCTGTATATCCCATGCCTGTCCTGATTGTCGCCGCATACGATGAAAACAAAAAAGTCAATGCTATGAATGCCGCCTGGGGCATGATCTGCGCCATGGACAAGATTGCCCTGTTTATTGATGAGGATCACAAGACCACGCAGAACCTGCTCAAGTCCAAGGCCTTTACTGTTGCTCTGGCTGACCAGGCCCATATGGATGTTGCTGATTTCTTCGGCATTGCCACCGGCAACAAAATGGAAGACAAGTTCGAGCGCACCGGCTATCATGCCGTAAAGAGCGAGTTCGTCAATGCCCCTGTGATCGAGGAATTCCCTGTGGTCATGGAATGTGAACTGGCTGAGGTCGTTCAGACAGAAAGCATGTATGCCATTGTGGGCAAAATCATCAATGTAGCCGCTGAAGAAGCCGTTCTCTCTGAAAAGGACAAGGTGGATCCCGCCAAGCTGAATGCCCTGATTTTTGATCAGTTCCAGCATGGCTATTATACTTCCGGGGAACAGGTCGGCAAGGCATGGAATGCCGGAGCAGGCCTGATGAAAAAATAAGAAAACTCCTGCATACCTGCCGGACAAAGGATGTTTTTCCTCTTTTCTGACAGACGATCCGATTTACAGTCTGCTGTCGGATTCTTCTTCCGGGATGATGGACTCTCCTGCCGGACACACGCAAACACATAAAGGACGCTGCAAAAGACAGCGTCCTTTGTTGTATATATCTCCTGTTCCGGATGTGCTTTCATTTTCTTGCGGGGATCTTTCTTCATTTGAAGCGGTATGCTCTGAAACAGGTGTTTTTCACGCCGGCATACAGGCAAAAAGGGCACACCTTCGGTTTCCTGGAAAGAAAGCATCTTCCGTCATGAAGCAGCGCTTTTTTACCAAGACGCGCCTGTCTCACGGTTTGACCGGCTTCAGATATTCTGCGAGGATGTAGCCATCGGCATCCTGATAGGTGCAGTGAATAAACCCGTTCTCCTCTCCTTCTTCCAGGAAAGCGTATACAAGTGCACCAAGAGGAACCCTGGCGAGCCGTTTGGAAGATTTGGAATGCGCCTCCCGAAGAGAAACAAAACTGCTGCATTTGACAACCTGCATGTTCGGGCCCTGTTCTCTGTGCAGAGCTGCACCGTCATAACCATAGACCTCTTCAAAAGGAGAAAGTCCACTGCTTCCAGCCGACGATTCCATGATCAGATAGGTCTTCAGCGTATCATTCTCCATCCAGGACTCTGTGTACGCCTGATAGACACATTCCACACGGTATTCTTTTCCTGCATACAGAGGATGATCTGTCGAGGTAAACAGGAGAGTGATCTTACTTCCACAGTCCCTGATCAGTTCAGCCGACCAGGTTCCCTTGCATGTATATGCTGCTCCGCCGTCTGCCTTATGGCAGGAAAGTATCATGTTTCCATTTTCTTCCAGGGTAAGTTCGGTTCCTGCTCCATCTTCTTCCGCAAACCATTTGCCGGGAAGCTGTTTCAGCATCTCCGTATCATAGAATCCATTGAACATGAGACTGTTCAGTACACGATCAAAAAAGTGGGCATTTCCCTCGGCAGATTCCTGGGCATACTCACCGACTGCACTGAGATAATCACCGTTTTCTGCAATCAGGGTAAGAAACAGGTATTTCCCGTTTTCAAGTTCCCGGTACACATCCCTCTGCACACGAGCTGCAGAAGACTGTTCCAGGATGTCCATATTCAGTTCTTCGCCATATTCCACAGCATCTTCTTCCGGGATCACGGAAAGGACCATATAGTCATCCGAATAGAGTCCGGCAATCACCACACCCTCGATGCCGTGTGCGGAGCCTTCATAGGCTTCCAGTCGGTCTTTTACATACCAGAAGGAAAAGCCCTGGTCACAGTCAAACAGTGTCTCCTGAACAGGTTCTTCCATGCCTTCAAGGACAATGACACCCTGACGCGTCTCTGCCATGGTTGGTGAGAAAAGCAGCAGAAGGCAAAGCATCAGCAAACCCATCTGCGTTCCTATCCTTTTCATGACGGCACCTCCTCAGTCAATCAATGGTACACATCGTCTTCACGAATCCTCCTGATCTGCTCATCGGTCCATTCAAAGAAACCAGGCCCTGGGGCAGCCGCTCACGGAGACCTCCTGTAACGACGATCACTATGGTGTTTTTCCTGTTCCCGGATATGAAAGCTGTCACTACTTCTTGTTCATTATACAGAAATCCGTCCGAAAAGCAACGCATAAAGAAATATCGATTTGGGTGCAGTTTCTGCGGAGGTATCGCATTTCATCCGGAGCAGATAGACGGAACATACATTGATCCGTTCATGCTTTTGCAGAAACCCATTCAAAAACAGAAGCAGAAAGAGATGGCCCAAACAGCTTCAGGCACAGCTCCTGTCCGCTTCTGCTTTTTCCTGACTCCCGTATCTTTTTTTCACAGAAAAGAGCTGCTGCCGTATAACACCATCGGCAGCAGCCCGGGAGCTTCCTTTTTCCGTTCCGTTCTTTTTCAGAAGGCCCACCTGTTTCCTTCTCCGGGTGTGAACAGATTCCCCCGCCATTCAATCCAGGAAAGCAGTCAAAAGGGCAATTAAGCTTCCTCACCCATAGCCACTTTAACCGCCTTGATGGCGAAGGTCATGGTACGGCCCATGGCAATGCCCGGCATGAGACACGGATAGTTGTTGACAAAGAAGCCACCGGAGCAGTCTCCGCACACAAACAGACCACTGATCGGCTTTCCGGCTTCATCCAGCGCCTGGGCTTTTTCATTGACCAGGATGCCCTGAAGCGTGGTCAGAATGCAGGCACCCATCCAGAAACCATAGAACGGCGCCTTGCGGATTTCGGACAGACGGTATGCCTGCTTGCCAAAATCCGTATCTTCCTGGTTGTCATACAGTTCATTGTAGCGGGAAACCGTCGCCAGGAAGTTTTCCTTGGCTTCACCCTTGAAGCCCATCAGATCAGCTAGTTCTTCAATGGTATCCGCTTTAAACGCATTGCCCTTCTCGACCTGCTGATCAAACATCTTCAGCATCCGTTCCGGATCCGAACGGGTCTGGGCTGAGCATCCCAGGGTGTGGAAACGCTGGACATCCTCAGGCATCCCTGCATCAAAGATCGAAGCATATACATGTCCGGGCTGGTTGTAGGCAGCATAAGGCATCATGTCATAGGTGCCGCTCTCGTCGGTAAAGCGTTTGCCATCCCTGTTCACCTTCAGGAAAGGCTGGCTGCCGAGGTTGAACTGGCCTTCCGTGGCGGGGAATACCTTGTCCCCGGTGGAAGTCACTTTGTAACCAGCGTCCACGCCGGGAGCCACGATACCGCGGTCAAACAGCATCGGAGCCGCTTCCGCCTGCATGGCTGCGCCGATCCACTTGGCAGCCTTGATGCCGTCACCTGTATCGGAGGGCCAGGCAACGTTGGATGTCGTCACGGAGGTGCCCAGGGGATCCAGCTGTTCCATCATCTGCGGGTTGCAGGGGTAACCGCCCGTCGCCAGCAGCACACCCTTTTCTGCATGGATGCGGATATACTTGCCTTCATTTTCAGCGATCACGCCCGTGACGCGGCCGGTTTCATCCTGCTCCAGCTTCACAAGGGCAGTGTTGAACAGAATGACCTGATGTGCATCCTCAATCATCTGCTGAAACATGTCATTGCGGTCAATGTCACGGCTCCAGGTGTGTTCGCATACCGGGAAGAAGAATCCGGATTCCTCGGCATGGGGCCAGATT
>ONVN01000167.1 GCA_900321295.1 uncultured Eubacteriales bacterium | reverse complement strand
TTGCGGCAGAATCTGCCGGCATTTTTCATCAATCCAGAATCCTTCCATCCCGGGAAATCGTGACCACCTGCCAGGGAAGAAACTTTCCGCTGTTTTTCAGGGCTGTCTCCGCTGCGCGCTGAAGGCCGCCGCAGCAGGGCACTTCCATGCGGACAATCGTCACACTCTGAATGTCATTGTCACGGATGATGGCAGTCAGCTTTTCACTGTAATCCACATCATCCAGTTTGGGGCATCCGATAAGCGTGATTTTCCCGCGCATGAAGTCCTCATGCATGTTCGCATAGGCATAGGCGGTGCAGTCCGCAGCAATCAGCAGCCTGGCCCCCCGGAAGAACGGAGCCTGCACCGGTACCAGTTTGATCTGGCAGGGCCACTGGTTCAGACGGGAAACCTGATTCCATGGAACGGAGGCGTTTGTGTCCTCCTCACGGCGGAACTGCATCATCCGGGAACCCGGACAGCTGCCTGCAGGATGCGTGTGGTTTTCCGGGGCTGCAGCGACAGCTTTCCCGGCCTTGCTCTCCCGAACCGCCTGTTCATCATATTCCGGAGCCTCCCGGGTTTCAAACGTGATTGCACCGGTCGGACAGCCAGGCAGGCAGTCCCCGAATCCATCACAGAAGTTCTCCCGGACCAGTTTTGCCTTTCCGTTCACCATTTCGATGGCCCCTTCGTGGCACGCTCTGGCACACAGACCGCAGCCATTGCATTTTTCCTCATCAATACGGATGATCTTTCGGACCATTTCCGATCTCCTCCTTCTTGCGTTTGCAGAGAAAGTATAGTATGGTTTTTCCCGGATGTATGTGGTTATAACCACATTTTTCACTTTTTTTCAGGAGGGATGATCCTTGAAGGACATGCAGCGGATCCGGAATGCGGTTCTGTTTCACGGAATGAGCAATGGTGAATTGGAGGAAGCCCTCGTCTCGCTCCGGGCGGAGGAAAAGAGCTTCCGGAAAGGGCATATTCTCCTTCACGCCGGAAAGACCACCACCCGGATCGGGCTCGTCCTGGAGGGCAGTGTCACCATAGAGAGCAATGACCTCTGGGGGAACAGAACCATTCTGAGTCTTCTCGGACCCGGACAGATTTTTGCCGAAACCTATGCCCTTCTGAAAACAGAGCCTCTGCTGGTGGATGTCACAGCCAGTGAAGACGGCAGCGTTCTTTTTCTTGACCTTTCCTCCCTTCAGGAACCCTCCGCGGTTTCCTGGCAGCTCCGGCTTGTGCGGAACCTCCTGACGATCTCCGCCCAGAAGAACCTGCTTCTGTCCAGCCGCAGTTTTCATACTTCCTCCAAAAGCATCCGCGGCCGGATCATGGCCTACCTGGATACCCTGTCTCTTCAGAAGAAAAGCACAGTCTTTGAGATTCCCTTTGACCGTCAGCAGCTCGCCGACTATCTGAACGTGGAGCGAAGTGCCCTGTCCAAGGAGCTCGGCCGCATGCAGAAGGAAGGAATCCTGACCACCCGGAAGCATCACTTTGAAATCCATGCCCGGGACAGATAAGAAAACAGCCTGTGAAAAACGAAAAACCGGGGAGGAAGCTGTCCCTGCTGCAGACAGCATCCTCCCCTTTTCCGAGCGCTTCCTTCCGAAAAGAAGGGGCTGTTGCATTAAGCCCCCTCCGTTTTTCTGCTTTTTCAGAGACCTCCCGGTCCTCCGTTTCGCTCAGAGCGTGATTACCATGCCGTCATAGGAGATTTCAAACCCGTGAGGCTTCATCTCCTCCGTCGTTTCATCGTACAGCACCATACCGTTATGCGAGAAATGATGGCAGATAAAGCGGGTGTGCGCATCGGCAATTCCTACCGCAAGCATGCGCTCCCGGGTTTCAATATTCTGGGCCAGGGACATATGTCCCGTATAGGTGGAATTCTGATGTCCCATCGTGCTGTCCAGGCTGACCACGTCCAGCGGGGCATGCACATGGGTCGTCAGATAATCCCATGTCTCCTGCGGGAACCGTCCCGTATCATTGGCATAGAGGAAGGCTGCGCCGTCCTGTTCCAGTAGGTAAAAGAGACTTTCCGGACAGGAATGAACGGCCAGAAGGGCGGTGACACGCAGATCCCCAATCTCAAATGTCTCAAACGGCGCAACAACCCTGAAATCGATGAATTCCGAAGCACGCGCCTCCCTGAGCAGCATCGTGTCGGTGAATTCGCGCCATACCTTTTCCGTAAAGCGGCTGCCATAGAGTGTCAGGCGACCGGGATGCTCCATGTGCGCATAGGGCGTGATATACATGCCGATGTCCTCACGGTTGAAGTGGTCCATGTGGGCATGGGTCAGAAGAATGTTCCGGACATTTCCCAGGTCCAGCTGAAAGCGCAGTTTCGCGGCATACAGGTCCGGTGAGAAATCCATCAGCACGTTGTCATTCACAAGAGCGCCGGACCGGAAACGCAGGTCCTTTCCACCCCTGCGCGCCGCCTCACGGCAGGTTTTACACTGGCAGAATACGGCCGGCTGGCCTTCTGCAGCTGCTGTTCCAAGATACATAAATTTCATGATTTCCGCTCCTTCTGTCCGGTGTTCACGGTTTTCTTCTGTCATCCAGAGGACAGGGTCCTTCATCTGCTGACAGTATACCACAGGTTGCTCTCTGCCGGCACCTGCTGACAATGTCCTGGATCAAAAATCCCTTTTCCTGACTGTCTGTACTTCTGCCCGCACGCGTGCTAAGATGACGGTGAAGCCTCCCGGAAACGGAGAATCATGCAGAAAGAGGAATTGACCATGCGTCTGAACCAATATGGAGAAACCGTCCGTCTGGCGGTCATCGGCCTTGGATGCCGGGGAATCAGCCAGATGAAAACCCTGCTGGACATGCCGGATGTCGATGTGACAGCCGTCTGTGATGTCTACGAGGACCGTACAGAGGCCGGCGCAGCCCTGGTCCGGGAAATCAGAGGACACAGCCCCTTCCGTACGCTTGTGGCGGAGGAAGCCATCGACCGCCCGGATGTCGATGCAGCAGTCATCATGACCAGCTGGGAAACCCATATTCCCCTGGCCATCTATGCCCTGCGCTGCGGCAAACGCCCTGCCCTCGAGGTCGGCGGTGCCACCAGTGTGGAGGAGTGCTGGCAGCTGGTACGGGCCAGCGAGGAAACCGGAATCCCGGTCATGCTCCTGGAAAACTGCTGTTACGGGGCAACGGAACTGACACTGCTCCACATGATCCACGAAGGGGTTTTTGGAACCGTTGTCCACTGTGCCGGTGCCTATGCCCACGATCTGCGCGATGAAATCGGCAACGGCGATATCAACCGGCATTACCGCCAGCGGCATTTCCTGCACCGCAATGCAGAACTCTATCCCACCCATGAGCTCGGCCCCATCGCCAACCATCTGAACATCAACCGCGGCAACCGTATGGTAGCCCTCACCTCCATGGCAAGCAAAGCCAGCGGCCTGCACGAATGGCTGGTCAGAAACCGTCCCGGCACGTCCCTTGAAACGGCTCAGGTCAACCAGGGTGATATCGTCACCACCCTGATCCGCTGCGCCAACGGCGAAACCATTCAACTGACCCATGACTGCACACTGCCCCGCTTCTATTCCCGCGGCGGTGTGATCCGCGGCACAAGGGGCATGTGGATGGAAGACGGCGGGCTCATCTATCTCGAGGGCCGCTCTCCCGAGGATGAGCACGACTGGACACACCGCGCCGAGAGTGACAAGAAATATCTGAAGGAGTATGAACATCCCCTCTGGAAGGATTACCGTGCTTTCGGTCCCCGCGGAAATCACGACGGCATGGATTACCTGGTTCTCCGCGCTTTCATTGAAAGCGTACAGGACCAGTCCGAACCCCCGATTGACGTCTATGATACCGCGGCCTGGATGAGCATCACAGCCCTGAGCGAAGCCTCCATTGCCATGGGCAGTGCTCCCGTGGACATCCCCGACTTTACGGGCGGCCGCTGGCTCTGCCCGCGTGTCAATCCTGCCCGCTCCGATTTTGACCTGTAAGGACTTCCCGCTCCCCCTGTTTTCCGGAAAAGAGCCTGCCTTCTGAAACACGCGCTCCGTTGCTGTTTCAGGGGGGCAGGCTCTTTTTGTTTCGGAGAGATTCCACGATTTCTTTTCATTTCGTGTGCTTTTTCCAAACTGAGAAAAGGCCCTGTCTTCTCTCAGTTTGAAAAAAAGTGAGCACTCCCGCCTGTCCGTGTCTTGATTTCCGGTTCTTTATGTGTATAATCTGACTAACTGATTGTGCGCAATCAGTTAGTGCACAATTGGATCTGTCGGATTCTGCCGCCGGCGCGGAAGCCGGTGACAAAACAAGGAGGAAACAATCATGGAAGGCATTGAAAAAGTTATTCAGTTTCTCGACGAAGCACAAACGTACTATCTGGCAACCGTGGAAGGCGACCAGCCCAGAGTCCGTCCTTTCGGAACTGCCCTTCTCCATCAGGGCAGGCTGTACATCCAGACCGGTAAAGTAAAGAACGTATCCCGCCAGCTTGCGGCAAATCCCAAGGCAGAGATCTGCGCTTTCAAGGGAGGCCAATGGCTCCGCGTCGCCGGTGAACTGGTCACGGATGAAAGCCGTGAAGTCAAAGTTGCCATGCTGGAAAAAATGCCCGCCCTGAAGGCCATGTATAACCCGGATGACAACAACATGCAGATGCTGTACTTCAGAAACGCTTCAGCAACCTTCTGCTCCTTTACAGAAGCCCCGGAAACCTTTTCCATTTAACAGAACGGAACCTGACTGGCTGTTTGTCCGACAGACAGATTCCCTTGAGAACAAGGAAGATTCTATGAACACCAACCTCGATTACGCGGAAAAGTATGCCTGCATCCAGCTTGAGAATCAGCTGTGTTTTCCGCTCTACGCCTGTGCCAAGGAAGTCATCCGGCAGTACCGGAAACCTCTGGAAGCGCTCGGCCTGACTTATACTCAGTACATCGTCATGATGGTCCTGTGGGAGTACGGCGGCATGACGGAGGGCGAGCTCGGGCAGAAAGTCCATCTGGATTCCGGCACCCTGGCCCCGCTGCTCAAGCGGCTTGACAAAATGGGCTATATTTCCCGCTACCGGCTGGACAGCAACGAAAGAAAACTGTTTCTCACACTGACACAGACAGGAGAAGCCCTCAGAGACGAGGCCCTGGCCATTCCCTGCGCCATGCAGGGATGCCTTGACCTGAGCATTGAAGAAATGCTGCAGCTGAAGCATCTTCTGGACAAAGCACTTCATGGAATGGAAAGAAAAGTATGATTTACGATTACAAAGTGACCACAGGCAAAGGCAGTGAACTGAATCTCGCAGATTACAAAGGCAAAGTGATCATGGTGGTCAATACCGCCACCGGCTGTGGATTCACGCCGCAGTATGCACCGATTGAGCAGATGTACAAGGACTATCATGACCAGGGCCTGGAAATCCTGGACATCCCCTGCAACCAGTTTGGTGCCCAGGCACCCGGCACGGATGACGAGATTCATGAGTTCTGCACCCTGCACTTCAACACCACCTTCCCGCAGATGAAGAAATCCGACGTCAACGGTGCCAATGAGCTCCCTCTGTACACCTATCTGAAATCCCAGAAAGGGTTTGAGGGATTCGGCGAACATCCCTACAAGGCCCTGCTGGAAAAGATGTTCTCGGAAGCCGATCCGGACTGGGACAAGAAACCGGACATCAAGTGGAATTTCACCAAGTTCATCATTGACCGTGAGGGCAACGTGGTGGCACGTTTTGAGCCTACCGCAGACATGGCAGATGTGGAAAAGTGTGTCAAAGCGCTCCTTTAATCTCTGATGGAAGGAATAATGTTTTTTGAAATTCGGCGAATCCTCTTTTGATCTCCTTTATCTGATCTTTGCCATCACCAGCGGAATCATCATCCTGCGCCGGGCAGGAAACAGAACCGAAAAGCAGATGGGCCTTGCAGCCCTGATTCTTGGATGCGGCGATGCATTCCATCTTGTTCCCCGCGTCCTCAACTATTTTGTCAGCGCAGACTTCATCGCTGCCCTGGGGATCGGCAAGCTGGTCACTTCCGTGACCATGACTGTTTTCTATGTCCTGCTGTATACCATCTGGCTCGGTTACTTCAGGGTACAGGAAAAACGCTCCGTCAACATGACGGTGTATGCCCTCGCGGCTCTTCGCATCCTCCTGTGCCTGTTCCCGCAGAACGGATGGCTGGAAAACAGCGGTTCTCTCCTCTGGGGTATCCTGCGCAATATCCCCTTTACCGCACTCGGGGCCGTTGTCTGCGTTCTGTACTTTCAGCAGAAAACAGAAGACCGGACCTTCCGGTATGTCTGGCTGTATATTCTTCTGTCCTTCCTGTTCTATATCCCGGTGGTGGTGGGCACAGAAGCAGTTCCCATGCTGGGCATGCTGATGCTTCCCAAAACCATCTGCTATGTTCTTCTGATTGTTATCTTTCTGCGTGCCACCCGGCATGCGCAGTCCAAGTAAACGGAAGGAGCTTCCTACCATGATCATCAAGGCAGTCAAGTTCAGAAAAGACGGTTTCTATTCCCAGCCCTTTGCCTTCGGCGGAGAAGAGGGCATGGATGCATTTGACAAAAACATCCGCTATCGGGGAAGCCTGCAGAACTATCTGATTGACACCGGAGAAGAGGTCGTCCTGGTGGATACCGGCCTGCCGGCCGGAACCCCCGAGGAAGTGCCGGATGAGAGCAGTCTTGCCTACACCGGGAAAGACATCTGCAGCTATATGGACGCCCTGGCTGCCCTTGGCTGCAAACCGGAACAGGTGACGAAGATTCTTCTCACCCACAGGCACATCGACCATTCAGGCGAGCTGAAATCCTTCCCCAACGCGAAAATCTATGTCAATGCCGACGAGCTTTCCGCCGCCGAGCTGCAGGGACTTGACAATCTTGTACCTGTCCATTTCACCGATGGTGCCTATCACAATTTTCCCGAGAGCCAGAAAATTCTGGACGGCATCTATCTCATCCGTGCCAAGGGCCACACCAACGGCAACAGTCTTGTCATTGTCGAGAAGGACGGCCTGTTCTACATGCTACACGGGGATATCACCTATGTCGATGAAGCCCTCTGGGAAAACAAGCTCTCGGTGGTGTTTGATGATCCTGCCGCCGCCCGTGAAACCCTGGACCGTGTCCGTACATTTATCCGGGAAAACCCCACTGTCTACTGCGGCACCCATACACCCCAGGGCTATGAAAACCTCGAAGCCAGCCGTGTGATGGATCTGGATCATCCCGTTCCCACCATCCTTGCCAAGGTTGATTTCTCTGCAAAGCAGTCCAGCGGAAGATATGTCTGCTCCATCTGCGGCTATGTGTACGATCCCGAAGAGCATGACGGTGTGGCTTTCGAAGACCTGCCGGATGACTGGAAATGCCCGCGCTGCAAACAGCCGAAGGAGAAATTCAACCGCGCCTGACAGGTGCATCCGGATGCCCGGTTCCCGAATGAAACCATTGGAAGGTGAAAACATGAGCAAAAAAATCATTGCGGTCAATGCCGGCCCTCGTATGGGCTGGAATACCGAAACCCTGATCCGTGAAGCCTCGGAGGGAGCGCGTGCTGCCGGCGCAGAAGTCGAGCGGTTTGACCTGTTCCGGCTGGAGCGCTATACCGGCTGCATCTCCTGTTTCGGCTGCAAGAAGGAAAAGAACAAAGGGCACTGCATCTGCCGGGACGGGCTGATGCCTGTCCTGGATGCCATCCGTTCCTCGGACGGCCTGATCATCGGTTCTCCCAATTATCTCAGTGAACTGACCGCGTCTTTCCGTGCACTCTATGAGCGGCTGATCTTCCAGAACCTGACCTATAACCTGGAGACCCCCTGCTGCAATGAGCACCGTGTCCCCGTGCTCCTCATCATGACCAGCAATGCGCCGGACAGCAATTATACGGGACTGCTGAACAATTATCAGCAGACACTGAACCGTTTTGTAGGCCCGACGGAAGTCCTTGTCAGCGGAAATACCCTGCAGCTGAAGGACTACAGCAAGACAGACTGGCCGTGGACGATGTTCCGTCCGGAGGAAAAGAAGCTTCGGCACGAAACCGTGTTTCCGGAGGAATGCAAAAAAGCCTTTGCGATGGGCAGAGCCCTGGCAGAAAAGTGAGAAGAAGACATCATGCAGCAGAACACGGAACCCTTTGATCTTCAGGCCTACATGACCGGCGGCGTGGAGCGGGTGGTCTCGGATGCCCTGAAGGCCACGCTCCGGAATCCCCGGGAAAGCGCTTTCATGGTGAAGTTTGCCGCAGCCAGCAAGGCTGCCTCCAGAAAGCGAAGAAAGGCGGAGGATGCCGGCGAACACATCCCGCCCTTCCTGATTGCCAGCATCACCAGCAAGTGCAATCTGCACTGCGCAGGCTGCTATTCCCGCTGCAATCACGCCACCGTGGACGCAGAGCCTGTGAGCCAGCTCACCGCAGCCGAATGGCTGCGCATCTTTGAGGAGGCCGATGAGCTGGGCATCAGCTTTATTCTGCTGGCAGGCGGTGAACCCATGCTGCGCCGGGACATCATCGAAGCTGCCGGCAGGAAGCCTGACATCCTCTTCCCCATCTTCACCAACGGTACCTTCATGGATGAAAAGTATTTCGATCTCTTTGACCGCTGCCGGAACCTGATCCCCATCATGAGCATTGAGGGCGGCAGGGAAATGACGGATTCCCGGCGCGGACCGGGGATCTATGACCGCCTGATCGCCAATATGGATGAACTGAAAAAGCGCGGGCTGATCTTCGGAGCTTCCGTCACCGTTACCACGGAGAATATCCGTGAGGTTTCCTCAGATGCTTTCCTGAAGAAGCTCTCGGACCGGGGCTGCAAGGCCGTGATCTTTGTCGAGTTTGTCCCGGTGACCGAAGAGAGCAGCGGGCTGGCGCCTGGAGAAGAAGAGCGTGCCTTCCTGCATGGGGAAATCATCCGCCTGCGCAGGGATCACCCGGAAATGGTGTACATTTCCTTCCCCGGGGATGAAAAGAGCTCCGGAGGTTGTGTGGCGGCCGGACGCGGATTCTTCCACATCAACAGCCACGGCGGTGCGGAGCCCTGCCCGTTCTCTCCCTATTCCGACGTCAACATCCGCAGCACGTCGCTCCGGGATGCCCTGCATTCTCCCCTGTTCCTGGCCCTGCAGAAAGGCGACATCCTGCTGGATGACCATCAGAGCGGCTGCGTACTGTATGAAAAACGTGAACTTGTCGAACAAATTCTGGCCGGGAACGCCGGCTGAATCATGAGGAGAAAAGTATGAATATCGGAACCATTCTCTGGATTCTTGTGCCCCTTCTGCTTGCCTGCTGCTGCTTTACTCACCGCAGAGTCATCAAAGCTCTGATCCGTCATGAGCCCATGCCCAAGGCACCCAAGTGGCACTGCTGGGTCAAAAAAGAAAACAGAAGAAGCTGACCAGATGTCAGCCGAAAAAACAGGGACTGTCCTCCATGCATGGGACATGCCCTGTTTTTTTGTTCCGCAGACAACACCCCGGTGCTTTCTGTATACGAAAGCCATTTTCTGTGCTATGCTTTCAAGAGAATAACCACCCTTCTTCCGCTGTCCCTGCAGGCAGGGACAGCCGCCGGAAGTCCGCAGGGATTCCGGCTTCTTCAGAAAGGATGCTGCGCATGAAAACAGGACGCTTCTGTTTCCTGCTTCTCCTGGTCCTGATGCTCTTCTGTCTTGCCTACGCACAGGCAGAGTCTGCCGTCGGCACAGAGATCGGACCGGAGGATATCACGGACTTCTATTACACCGTGGACGCTTCCGTTTACCCGCCGTTCTATCAGCGGTACCGCTTCTGGCAGGAAGACGGGAAGAAGTGGTTCTTCCATGAAACCCGCCAGGGCGAAGAATGGCCGCTGACGGAAGAGCATACCGTCTTTTCCGGCACCCTGGAAGTGAGCCCGGAAACCTGGTCTGCCTTTTTCAGCTGCCTCGAAGGAGGGACTGTCCGGGAACGTTCGGAGGAAGTCCTGGATGGGGATTCCGGTCCCTGGACCTATCTGTACTGGAGGGGGGACGAAGGAAAATACCAGGAATTCTCCTTCGCATCCTACGGCGGCAGGCTGGCGTTCGAGAAATTCTGTTCGGACCTGGCCCAGAACCACGTCCTGACCCGCTTTTCCCTCACCCGGGGAGGCTATCTGGCCCCGCAGACCCTTGAGATGGTGCTCCGGGACAGCGGGTATGTCCTTCCGGAGGATGACGGGGAATTCCGGCAGGTCGATCCTGCCTTCGCGGACGCAATTCAGCAGATCATGGATGACTGCCGCATGGAGTCCTGGGACGGTTTTCGCGGCAGCAATCCCGAC
>ONVN01000232.1 GCA_900321295.1 uncultured Eubacteriales bacterium | reverse complement strand
GCGTGCCGCAGAATGAAACGTATTCGTCCGGGTTCAGTTCCCTCTTTCCATGGAAATCACACTGCTCAAAATCCACATAACCGTAATTCGTTGCATGATCATATCGGAAGCCTCCATGTGTATACGGAATGTCCGGCTTATAATACTGATCGTACAGTTTCTGGATTTTCGCATAGAGTTCTTCATTCGGCGTTTTGTAATCTGACCTTGTCAGCATCATCGCGAGAACACCGCCCGGTCTGAGAAGCCCGAATGTTTTTGAAAAAGCAATGTCCTCGGGGATCCACTGGATGGTCGCCGCAGAATAAATCATGTCAAATCGCTGCGGTCCTAAGTCATGGGTGATAAAATCGTCATTCACAATATGGAAGTTGGAGAACCGGTCATATTTTTCCTTCATTTTTGCACATAAATGCTCTCCAAGTTCAACGGCATGATAATCGCACCCGGTTTCCAGGATTGGATCTGTTGCCTGGCCGGTTCCCGGCCCGATTTCCAGAACTTTTTTCCCCGGGCCAATCTCTGCATACCGGATCAGGTATTGGAACAGTTCCCTGCAGTATCTCGGCCGGAATCTGTCGAACTGTTCGGGAATCGTATCGAATATTTTTCTGAATTCCATGCGTAACCTCCGCAAATTCGCATTGTCCTATATTACCGGAAGATCTCATTGACACTCATTTCGAAGAATTCAGAGATTTTGATGCCCAATTCCAGCGTGGGATCGTATTTTTTGTTTTCGATTGCAATAACTGTCTGTCAGTTGACGCCGAGGATTTCCGCCAAATCTTCCTGCCTCAGTTTTTTTGTCTTTCGGAGCTTCCTGATCTTATTCTTCATCGGAATCTCCTCGGTCTGTCAGCCGCTTTGTTTCTATCCTTTTTGTTCCCCAGCATACCATACCTGAAACGATGAAGATCAGCCAGATCCCTGGGATTTCTCCATCCCTGCAGACCCGGAGTCCATGAATTTCAAAATGCAGGCCTCATGCCGGAGGAAATCTCTTCCGTTTTATCATACCGCCATCCGGCGGGCAAAAGGTGCAGGCTCTGCCTATTCCATATATTTCCGGAAATCAATCGGGGCCGTAAGCATCTGCTCAGTCTCATCAAGGAACGCCTTAATTGCTTTACCGTCATTCCCTGTTTTCTTCAGATCCTCCACCCGGCTGTACCAGAGGGGGGTCAGGCACCGATACAGTGGAAGTGCCGTATTCTTCTCCAGCTCCGAAAACAGATAGTATTCAGATGCAATCCTCAGAGCTTCACAGATTCTGGAAAGGCTGTATTCCTCACGGATGAGATAATTGAGAAACACATCCTTTCCGCAGAGATTGAAATCATACACCCCTGCGAATCGGTTCTCCTCATCAAGGAGTATGTTCGACGGATTGAGGTCGGCCTGAAATACAGAGGTTGGAAGTTTCTTATATACTGTTTCAAGTTGTTTTCTGTTGTCCGTCCACAGGCGCCATATCCGCTCTGTCTGTTCCCTGAAATCACCGGGCAGCGTATCCGCATAAGCCTTCCAGTTTAAAGCGTTTTCAAGCACCTCATCCGTCTTATCGCTTGGACAGAACGTTTCGAACAGGCAGTATGCTGACGGATAGTCCGTATAGTCAAGATGCTTCGCAGCAATTCTGGCGGTCATCCTCCATATATCCTGTTTATAGCAGTCATACAGCGCCGTATTCTGCTCTTTGTCCTCTGCAAATCTGTTCTCAGCCGACCGGAACGGCGCAAATTCTTCTGCATATGCCACACATTTTCGCCCCTGGAATTCAACGACAGGAAAGTGGCCGGACCTGTCCGTTAGGATCTTCGGACAGTAATATCCGAGACTGCGATATTCTTCGACGGTTCTTTGCCAGACAGTAATTTTTTCCGGAAACGTAAAGTCGTTGTCAGCAAGCTTCAGAACATATTTGCCTGCAGAATCTGTTTCAACAATGCAGGTCACTCTGAAATCTGCGTCATCACGGCTTGTATCGAACAATTCAACCAAATGCGGCATACCATCAAAAAACAGCACAAAGAGTCTTTTGATTTCTTCATCCATACTCCGATTCATCTGTATTAACCTCGTACACAGGGCCTCTCATGAACTTTGCCTTCCGCTCATTTCTTCCTTCCGGGAGACGGAAGATCATCATACATGGCTTCCAGCAGTTCGCTCAGAAACGCCCTGTTGTCCACATTATCCACAAGGAGCATCTCTTTTGCTCCTTCATAGGGAAGCTCAGTATCCGCATCCGGCATCATCGCGACAGCCGATTTCACAGGTTTCACAAGAAAGCGGTCATCATAAATGCCGCCGACGATCTTCCCACGATAATAAAGGATGTATTCACCCATCATCGCCCGGCAGGAGATCCCTTCAAGGCCGGAAAGCTGCTCCAGTATAAAATCCCGATACGCTTTGCTGGATGCCACAGTCATCTTCTCCTTTTCCATATTTCCAAAGGTTCAGCGTAAATACGGAAGAAGATGCCGCAGAAACGGTGTCTTCTTCCGGATTTTTGCAGTTGACATTTCCGCTGTTTCCAAGGACAGCATACAGGGTTCGATCCGGATGACGGTTCCACTGCAGGCAGCCATTCTGCATCCCACCCGGTCACCTGACTGCATTCCTTTTCCAGGCAGCTGCTTCATGGCATCGCCCGGGGATTTTGAAGCCGAAATCTGTCACACTTTCTGAAGGATATCCAGTGTGTGGTGGGAAGCCCCGATCAGATCCTGTCTTTCACAAATCGTGAAATGATAATCCATCCATTTCGCAAACATTTCATCGTCCATGGAATCAATATATTCCCGTTTATAATTCGTGGCACCATCTGTAGCAACCAGTTTGATGCGTTTGACAGGCACCTCCGCATCCAGTTCGGCAATCTCCTCCGTACGAACCATTTCAAAAAGATCCTTCGGTTCACTGATACAGTGCCAGTCAGATGTCAGCATTTTGAGGTCCATCACTTCATGCAGCTTGTTCATGCCGAACACATACTGAATGACGGTCGGCTCATTCATACAATAAGCCACCAGGATATGGCCGCCTCTTTTTGTCACCCGTACTGCTTCTGAAAGAGCTCTGCGCTTTTCTTCTTTCATGTAAAGATGATACATCGGCCCCAGCAGCATGGTCAGATCAAAAGAACAATCCGGAAAAACCGTCAGATCCAGTGCATTTCCCCGCATTGATGTGATCGGCTCTGTTCCGTCCAGTTTCGACCTCAATAATTCCAGATTGTGCTCAACCAGATCAACCGCTGTCACCCGGAGTCCCTGCTTTGCCAGTGTTACACTGTAGCGTCCCGTGCCAGCTCCGACTTCAAGGATGCCCGGATCTGAAATACCTTCCAGACACGCTTCAATGTATCGCATGGTCGTCAGGTATTCCACCTGTCCATGACGGGAAAGAAGGCGTCCCTCTTCATCATAATTGTTATAATAATCTTCAAGATAATTCATCGTTTCTTCTCCAGATGTGCCTATTTGCCAATAGCCCAAATTCATTCAGAGTCCAAAACTCAGCTCCTGGAAGAATATCTCACCATTTTCCGGACCACAGAGATTTCGACAAACTGGAATTGTCGGGATTAACATGTATCACTTGAACACAAACACGATATCATCAGAAGCGGCATTACAGATTCCTCCTGCT